>CAZNSL010000447.1:0-5377 GCA_964574975.1 uncultured Alcaligenaceae bacterium
TACCCGCCAGGCTGCCGCTTCTGCCGTACTGGTAGGCAAGATCGCCACCGATGGCCGCACTGTCCCAGCCGCCGGTCTGGTGGCGGCTCAGCGCATCGACCAGGGCCCAGTGGGTGAGCATCGGGGTAGCGGCGCGGGCCGCGTCGAAGGCATCGACCACGCCGCCAAAGTCGAAGGTTTCCACCTTGTCGTCGCGTAACGGATCGCTGCCGCCAGCGTCGAAATCGGCCATTGCCTCGGCGATCACCTGGAGCCGGAGGCCGCTGCCGTTGGCCGTGCCGGAAGCGGACGCATACCAGTCCTTGAACGTGATCTGGTCAGCGACACCGATCGTCATGACGAGATCGCGGTCCACCCGGTCAAGCGACAGATCCGTGTAGGCGACGCCGCCACCGAGAGAAAGAACATCCTCCCCCGAGTCCCCGGCCGCGAGCGTGTCGTGACCGTCGCCGCGGTTGAAGGCGATGATGTCGTTGCCGGCGCCCGTGCGTAGCGTATCGTTACCGGAGCCCCCCAGATAGATCTGTGGGCCGGCGCCGCCGGAGAGCGTGTCGTTGCCAGCGCCACCAGTGAACAGCGCGCTGCCGCTGCTGTCGCTGAGCGTGTCGTTGCCGGCCCCGCCTTCGAGGATGTCGTTGCCCGCACCGCCATCGAGCGTGTCGTTGCCGGCGAGGCCGCTGAGCCGGTCGTCGCCGGCGTTGCCGCGCAGGCGGTTGGCGAGGTCGTTGCCGGTGAGCGTCGCGGCCGTGGCGACGGCGAGGAAGAGGTGCTCGACGTTGGCGGCGAGCGTGTGCTCGGTGGCGTAGCCATAGACGCTGTCGTTGCCCTGGTCGGCGTCCTCGACGATCCGGTCGCCGGCACCGAGGTAGTAGAGGTCGTCGCCGAGGCCGCCGGCGAGGACGTTGGCGGCGCTGTTGGCGTGGCCACGCAGCGTATTGGCGAGATCGTTGCCATAGCCATTGATGGCGGCGCTTCCGGTGAGGGTGAGGTTCTCGATGTTGGCGCCGAGTGTCCACCGGATGCTCGAGACGATCGTGTCCGTGCCGGCGTCAGCGGCCTCGATCACGGTGTCGCCGTCGCCGACGTAGTAGGTGTCGTTCCCCGTACCGCCCTCCAGTGTGTCGGCATCGGCGCCACCGTCGAGCACGTTGTTGCCACTGTTGCCGGTCAGCCGGTTGCGCAGCGCGTTGCCAGTGCCGTTGAGCGACGCGCCAGCCGCCAGGACAAGATTCTCGACGTTGTCGGGAAGGGTGTAGCTGACCAGACTCCAGACGTCGTCACACCCCTGGTTGGCCAGTTCGACAACGGTATCGCCGCGTTCATCGACGACATAGGTGTCGTCGCCGTCACCGCCGCGCATCGTGTCGCCGCCCGCCGCGCCGTTGAGCAAGTCGTTCGCCGAGGTGCCCACCAGTACGTCCTTGTTGGCCGTTCCGAGAAGGGAAGCGGGAGACGCGGCGGCAATCTGCAGCGTGAATGGCGTGGCGACGGAAGCGCCGGCCCGGTCGGTGGCGGTGATACGCAGGTTGAGGCTACCGGTGGCGCCGACCGGTGCGATGCCGCTGATGCCCCCGGTGCGGGCGTCGATCGCCAGCCAGGACGGCAGGGGATCGCCATTGGCCAGTGTGGCATGGAAGGTCAGCACCTCGCCCGGGTCCTCGTCGCTGAAGGTGTCGGCAGGAATCATCCAGCGGATCGGCCGGCCTTCGCGCAAACCCACGGTCTCGAGAGGCGTGTTGACGGCGGGCGCCTGATTGACGTCAGCGACGATCACCTTCAGGTACTGAGAGGCCGAGGTGCCGGTCGGGTCGGCAACGGCGACGAGCAGTTCTTGGCTCCCGACATCCGCATTGGTGGGGGTGCCGCTGAGCGTGCGCGTGCGCGGGTCAAAGCGAAGCCAGGCGAGTTCGTCCGGCAGGCTCACCGACCAGGTCAACGAATCGCCTGGGTTGGGGTCGCGGAAGGCGGTTTCCGGCAGGACGACGGAGAACGCCTCGCCCTCGCGCGCCGAGACCGGCAAGAGCCGCACGTCGGCCTGCGGAGCCAGGTTGCCCTGGGTGGCGGCCATGGCTTCGATGGCGCGACGGTCCCACGACGAACCGTTGGCGAAAGTCACCTGGTCGACCGTGATGCGGCGCCTGTCAGCCTCGAGCTTCAGCCAATCGGCACTGTCCTTGACACGGAAATACAGTCCGTCGGGCTGATACTGAAGTGTGATGTCACTCGGCAGGAGGTCGAACAGATCAATCCTCTTGAGGTCGTACGCGCGTGTTGCCGCCGTGTTCCACTGAATGACGCGATCCTGGCCGTAGCCGCGCCCGTAACGCACGCTGCTCGCGCCATAGAGTACGTCGTTGCCGGCGCCGCCATCGAGGAGATCTCCCGCGGCCGACGGGTCATATGGGGAACTGCCACCGCAGAGCGTATCGTCGCCGGCGTCGCCGTAAAGCTGGTCGTCGCTGCTGGACCGGCTGTCGCTGTCACCGTAGAGGACGTCATTACCGTCGCCGCCGCGCAAGGAGTCGCTGCCACCGCCGCCCGTGAGCGTATCGTTGCCGGCCTTGGCGTCGATCCTGACGTTGATGGTCGCTGTCGTCACCGGACCAAACGCCGGTATGGCGGAGAAGGACGCGGCCAGTTTGTCGGCTCCTGCGGTCCCCACCAGTGCACCGGTGAGGTCGACGCGCGTGCCGTCGGCAAACTGCAAGGATTCGATCGGGATCACCGGTTGCCCATCGGCATAGCGCAAGCCCGCGTCCTTGACGAAAACGAGGCTGTCGCTGCTTCCTGCCAGCGTCAGTTGCCAGCTCTCGTCAGACAACACGGCGAGGGTCAGATCCCGCATGCGGATCCCTTCGTCGAAGCGGACAACGTCCCGGTCGACAGGCGCGCCGAGGCGTTGGTCGTCAAGGATGCGGTCCGTACCCGAACCGCGGCGAAAGAGATAGGTGTCGGCGCCGAAGACACCATTCAGGGTATCGTCGCCGGTTCCGCCGTCGAGCGTGTCGTCGCCCTCACCACCCCACAGGTCATCGCCGCCGCTGCCGCCGTCGAGGTTGTCACTGCCCCCATAACCCCTGAGGGTGTCGTTGCCGGCGCCGCCTTTGAGCACGTTCGCTGCCGCGTTGCCGTTGATCACGTTATCCAGTTCATTGCCGGTGGCGCCGAGCGGGTTCGACCCGAGCAAGGTGAGGACCTCGACGCCGCTACCCTGGCTGGCCAGATCGAACGACACCCAGCTGTAGGCGGTGTCTCGGCCTTCGCCAGCTTGCTCGACGATGAGGTCGTTGGCGTCATCGACATCGTAGATGTCGTTGCCGGCGCCGCCGACCAGCGTGTCTGCACCGGCCAGTCCGTCGAGCCAGTCATTGCCGTTGCCGCCCTCGAGCAAGTCGTCGCGATCGCCACCGCTCAGCGTGTCGGAGCCGTCGAAACCGAACAGTCGATTCTCGACGCCGTCAAAGCCGGTCAGGGAGTCCGCCGCTGACGTGCCGAGCGTCGACAAGCGTGCCTTGATGTCCTCCGCGGTCCATGTGCAACCATCGGCGAAAGTGATCTGCTCGATGCCGGCAGACGTTGGCGCGTTGTATTGCTGTCGGATGGTCACCTGATCGCTGCCGCCGAACCTGACGATCAGGTCGCTACCGACGCGCGCGAGTTCGCTGACTTCCCCGGCACCGAGGTCGGTCAGGCGCAGGGTATCGACGGTACCGTTCGCGTCGTTGGTTTCGTTGATCACGTCGGCGCCGTCGCCGCTGGCAAAGAGGTAGGTGTCGGCACCGAGTCCGCCAGCCAGCCGGTCGTTGCCGCGACCGCCGGCCAACGTATCGGCCACTTCCGCGCCATTGAGGCTGTCGTCGCCTGCGAAGCCGTAGAGACGGTTGTCGATCCCCGCCTGACCGGTAATCACGTCCGTGCCGGCCGTGCCGGTAACGATTACGCGCTGCTCAAGGTCGCCCAGGTTCCAGCGCACGCCGTCGGCGAAACGAAACTCCTCGATCTGATGGCTGGCACCGGCAAAGTACTCTTGAATCGTCAGCCGATCCGAAGCGCCGCAGGCCAATACCAGGTCATTGCCGTTATGTGGACGCGTGACGGTGACGACCGAGGAAGCGACAGCCAAGAACTCGACGACGTCGGTGTGGCCCGCGGTGACGTCATCGTCGACGATGAGATCGCTGCCGTCGCCGACGGCGAAACGATAGTGGTCGCTACCCGCCCCGCCACGCAGCGTGTCGTTGCCACGCCCACCGGTGATCACGTCGTCGCCGGCCAGGCCGTCTACGAGGTCGTCACCACCCAGTGCGTCGATCGTGTCGGACGCCAGGGTGGCGGTGTATATGTCGGCGCCTTCGCTGAGTTCGGTACGCAAGTGTGTGGCGATCTCGGCGCCGTTCCACTCGCTGCCGTCGGCGAAGCGGACGCGGTCGATCGGTGCGCCAGCGAAGTGCCGGAGGACGAGAACGTGTTCGCCGCTGGTCCGCACGCGGATGACGAGGTCGTCGTGGCTGCGTGCGAAAATCAGATCGTCCGCGAGCAGGCCGCTGCCGATCGCCAGGGTGTCGGTCTTGCCGGCCGAGGTGTCGGTGTTGTCGATGCTGTCCTGGCCGCTGCCGATCCCCCAGGCGTAGGTGTCCGAACCGCCACCGCCGCGCAGGCTGTCGTTGCCGGCACCGCCGTCGAGGCGGTCGTTGACGCTGGTGCCGGTCAGCGTGTCGTTGCCGTCCGTGCCGGTTAGATCGAAACCCCGGGCCAGTAATTCGCCGTAGCTCAGTAGTGTGCCGTCGGCGAACGCGAAACGGTCGATCGCCGGCGGCTTCGTGGTGCCGAGGGCGTCGTCGGGGTCGAATCCTTCGATGTGGATGGCGTCGTTGGGCTGGCTGCCGACGAGGATCTTGAGCGAGCCGAGACTCAGACGGAGGTCGTCCGGCGTGATGCCGGCGCCGAAGCGCAGGGTGTTGGGGAGGGCGGCGCCGCCGGCATCGGTCTTGGCGCTGCTGTCGATGATCCGGTCGGTGCCGTCGCCGCGGCTGTAGAGATAGGTGTTGCCGCCGCCGTAGCCGATGAGGGTGTCGTCGCCGCGGCCGCCCGAGAACGTGGTGTGGCCGTCCGCGGCGGTGAGGAAGTCGTCGCGGCTGCCGCCGAGCCAGAAGCTCCGCCCAGCGCTGACCGCGCCCATCGGCGTGTCGACGAGGCGACCGAGGAGTTCGCTGTAGCTGAGGGTTTCGCCGTTGGCGAACCGGTAGTGGCCAATGCTGCCCGCCAGCCCGTCCTTGATCAGCAGGTGATCGGTGGCGCCGTAGGTGAGGAGGAGCGAACCGTCGGTGTTGGCGATGCGCAGGTCGGCCGGCGTGGCATGGCGGAAGACGATGGTGTT
>CAZNSL010000448.1:0-5375 GCA_964574975.1 uncultured Alcaligenaceae bacterium
GTGGCGGTGGGGCTGGCGGCCGGGGGGGCGGGGCCGGCGGTCGCGGCGCAGGGGGCGGCTGGAAGTTCGGTTGCGGGGGGCGGTTTCCTGGCGGCGTCCGGCCCGGTCGCTGCGCGAACGCGGTCGCCGAGGCGATCAGGAGGCAACCCACGGTGAATATTGAACGGGTCACGGGTGCGTCCTCGTCGGAGAACCTGCGGGACGACGGCAGTGCCTGCGGAAAGTCAACTGCCAACGTAAACGGATTTCTCCGGCCGCGCGGACGAGAATCTTCGCCCGCCGGCGCGCCGGTATGGCGACTCCAAACGGGACAACGCAGCGCCGCCGCGGTTCGTCCGCCATTTTCTGCCTTGGCCGGAAGCCGCTGACTCCTGTACACTGGTACGAGTTTGCGCCGAACTTGCATCCGCTGGCGCGATCGACCGCTATCGACCTGGAGACAACAGCTTATGGCCGACGCCGCCGCGAAACTCGCCCTCGAAGACGGCACGGTCTACTCGGGCCGGGCGTTCGGCGCTCCCGGCGAACGGTTCGGCGAGGTCGTGTTCAACACGAGCATGACCGGCTACCAGGAAATCCTGACCGATCCGTCGTACAGCGGCCAGATCGTGGCGATGACGTATCCGCTGATCGGCAACACCGGCGTCAACCGCGACGACGAGGAATCGAAGGGGCCGCGGGTCGAAGGGTTCTCCGTCCGCGAGTTGGCCCGCCACCCGAGCAACTTCCGGTCGAGCCAGTCGCTCGATGACTACCTGAAGGCCCACGGCATCCCCGGCATTGAGGGGATCGACACGCGGGCCTTGGTGCGGCGGCTGCGGGTCCGCGGGGCGATGACCGGCGTGATTTCGACGACCGACCTCGACGACGCCTCGCTGGTGCGCAAAGCCCAGTCGGCCCCGAACATCGTCGGCCGCGACCTGGTGAAACAGGTGGTTCCCACTGAGGCGTTCGCGTGGTCGGAGGGGACGACGCACCCGCTGGCGGCGCACGTCGTCGCGGCCCGGCCTGCGGAACGCCACGTCGTCGCGCTCGACTACGGCATGAAGTGGAACATCCCGCGCTACCTCGTCCAGGTCGGCTGTCGCGTCACTGTGGTGCCCGGCACGGCGTCGGCGGAGGACGTACTGCGGCACAAGCCGGACGGTGTATTCCTGTCGAACGGTCCCGGCGATCCGGCGGTCCTCGGCTACGCGATCGAAACGATCCAGGGGCTTCTGGGAAAGACGCCCGTATTCGGCATCTGCCTCGGTCACCAGTTGCTCGGTCAGGCGCTGGGGGCGAAGACATTCAAGCTGAAGTTCGGTCATCGCGGGGCGAACCAGCCGGTGCTGAACCGCCGCACGGGGGCGGTCGAGATCACGACGCAGAACCACGGCTTCGCCATCGACTCAGCGACGTTGCCGCCGGACGCGGAGCCGACGCACGTCAACCTGAACGACCAGTCGAACGAAGGTCTGCGCTGCGACCGCTTGCGAGCGTTCAGCGTGCAATACCATCCGGAGTCGTCCGCCGGGCCGCACGACTCAACGTACTTATTCGAGGAGTTCCGGTCGCTGATGGGCTGACGCGGCCGGAGGGAACGTGCTAGGATGTCGGGTGTTTGCCCGAGGGAAGGCGATACCATGAGCGCGACACCGAACACCACCGTGCGCCAATCCATACTACCCGTGGGCTACCCGAACGAGGACGAGTTTCTTGCGATGACGGACGAGGACCAGTGGCGATTGGTCAGCGCCGATTGGGCGTGGGCGCACGAACAAGACTATGCCGTCTGGTACGAGTATTACAAGTCGAACAGTGTTGCAATCGTCGCCCAGCGGGTCGTCGGCGCGTCGGACGACGTAGTGACCCTACGCGCGCAGGTCGCGAACGAACTCGGAGTCCATCCGGAGCAAATCGTTGTCATCGACATCGAACCGGGTTCTGGAGGCCAGTTGTGGCGTACGTAAGCGTGATGTCGATACCGCTGACGGTCAAAGACAAGGCAAGAGCGACGGTCGGCGGTCGCACCGTCTGCGACACGCAGCTTTGGACGCAAATCCTGATTCCGCGCACCAAGCCTCGTGTGACGTTTGACGCCCGACTCGACACTGGCGCAACCCTGTCCGTGTTCGGGTCGGCACTTTGGTCGCGTTTCGAGTCTCACATCGATTGGCTCAGTGCATCCGAAGAATCGCGAATACCCAATTGGCTGCGGTCGATGGCCGACGCTTCGGGCCAGGTCATCCCATCCCGAATTGGGCGAATCCGCATTTGCCTCGTGTGCGTCATGCGCCCGCCACTGACGAACATCGAGTCGTACCCCATTGAACTCGTAGCGATGTTCGTGCGGCCGAACGCCCTTCGATCGGACAATATGGCCCTCCTTGGCCTCAACGGCGGCCTGTACGACCACGTCCGTCTTGTCGTCGAACCCGGGCTGGAATCCGCCCGGTTCGAACAGTTGCTATAATCCCCGCGAACCACCCCATCTGGAGACGCTCGCGGCAATGTCCTTCGGCAACTCCTCTCGTCAATTCGGCGGTTCCGGACGCAGTTCCGGCGGCCTCCGCCTCGCGCCCATCATCATTGGCCTCATTGCCATCGGGGCGTTCCTCATCAAAGGCTGCCAGACCGGGCCGTTCGGTCGGCGGCAAATCGTGGCCATCAACCCGACTCAGGAAGCGGCCCTCGGAGCGCAGGCGTTCCAGCAGGTTCTCGCCGAGGAGCGCGGCAAAGTCCTGCCGCCGGACCTACCGCTCTCGCAGGCCGTGCGCCGGATCGCCGAGCGGCTCGCCAGCGTCGCCAATGACCCGCCCCTGCTGGCCGATACCAAGCTACAGCCGCAGCAGTTCGACTGGCAGGTACGCGTCGTCCAAAGCGACACCGTCAACGCCTTCTGCCTGCCCGGCGGCAAGATCGTCGTCTACACCGGCATCGTCCCGGTGGCGCAAACGGCGGGTGGCCTGGCCGTCGTCATGGGGCACGAGATCGCCCATGCCCTGGCGCACCACGGGGCCGAGCGCATGGCCCAGAACCAGGTGGTCCAGATCGGCATGCAATCGGCCTCCGGGTCACTCGGCGACATGTCGCCGATGCAACGGCAGGCCGTGCTGGCGATGTTCGGCGCGGGTGCGAAGTTCGGCCTACTCAAGTACAGTCGCAAGCACGAGACGGAGGCCGACCACATCGGCCTACTGCTGATGGCCGCGGCCGGCTACGACCCGCGCGAAGCGGCTTCGTTCTGGGACCGCATGAGCCGGCAGTCGAAGGGCGCGGCACCGCCGGAGTACATGTCCACGCACCCCAGCCATCAAACGCGCATCGCCGATCTGAAGCGCTGGACCCCGGAAGCGCTGCCGTTCTACGAACGGTCGCGCAAAGCACCGGACGACCAGCAACCCCTTCCCGGAATCCGCTGAGGCGTTTCCATGCGTACCGCTTTGTTCGCGCTGCTCGCCGTCGGGCCGCTGGCCACCGCCGCCGAGACCGGCACTGTCCGCTTCGAACCGGTCGGCGACCAGGCGAACGTGCCCGAACGCTACCGCCTCGCGGCTCGGTCGTTCGACTACGAACTGACGCCGCTGCGCGAGCTGCCCGTCTGCGGCATGACGATTTCGGCGCTGACGTTCCCGTCGCCGGTGACGACGCCGGTGCCGGAGAACAACACCGTCTACGCCGAGTACTACCGCCCGAACGGTACCGGGCCGTTCCCGGCCGTCGTCGTCCTCGACATCACCGGCGGCGACCAGAGCCTGTCGCGGAACATCTCCCGCGTGCTGGCACAGAACCGCGTTGCCGCGTTGTTCGTGCAGATGGCTTACTACCCGCCACGGCGGCCGCCGAACAGCCGGTTGCGGCTCCTGTCGACGAATTTCGCCCGCACCATCGACGCGGTGAGGCAGACCGTCCTCGACTGTCGCTGCGCCGCGGCGTGGCTGGCGTCGCGGCCGGATATCGACGCCAAGCGTGTCGGCATCCTCGGCACCAGTCTCGGCAGCTTCATCGCGGCCTTGACCGGCGAGATGGACGAGCGCATCAGTCGCGTTGCGATCGTCCTGGGCGGCGGCGGGCTGGTCGATGCCTATTACGACCACCCGCTCGCGGAGCGATACCGCAAGCCGTTCGAGGCGCTCGGCGGAACGAAGCAGCTCGTGAAGGACGCGATCGCGCCGGTGGACCCGATCACGTGCGCGGCCAACCTGCGGAACCGCAAGGTGCTGATGATCGCCGCGCGCCGCGACGAGGTGGTGCCGCCTTCGGCCGCCAAAGCGCTGTGGCAGCAGCTAGGCAAGCCGAAGATCGTGTGGTACGATACGACGCACTACGGGGCCGCGTTCTTCATCCCGTCGGCCCTGGGACACGTCCTGGAACACTTCGCCGCGGAGTAACCGCTCGGCAGTTGGCCCACCATGCGTGTGGCGGGCGAGTGCGGGCGATCCCATCACGGGTAGCACATCATGAAGCGGACGATTCGAGTTGCGGGACCGTTGGCCCTCGGGTTGATCGCGGTGAGCTGGCTCGGCGCACAGCCGCCGAAGCAGGGCGAGAAGTCGCAGATGCCGGACGCGGCACACATCTGCGCCGCGCTGCGGCGGCCGACCACCATCGATAAGACGATCGAGAACATACCGCTACGGGAGGCGCTCGACTTCTTCAGCGAGAAGTACGACATCGCCTTCATCGTCGACGAGAAGGCGTTCGATGAGGTGGGGAACAAGAACATCCTGGATGCGAGTTCGCGCCTGCCGAAGACGGCCGGCGTGAGCTTGAGTACGGCGCTGCGCTACCTGCTCGGCCCGCACGATGCTACGTTCCTCGTTCGTCACGACTACGTCGAAATTACGACGAACAACAAGGCCGTCCGCGAGATCTATTCCGCGACGGTCGCGGAGAAGCTCCCGCCCGTCATCAACGTCGTCTTCCAGCAGACGCCGCTGGATATTGCGGCCGGCAAGTTGGCCGACCAATCGGGGTTGAACGTCGTGCTGGATCGGCGCGCGGTCGAAAAGGATATGCCCGCGGTCAGCGTCCGGCTGTTGAACGCGCCGGTCGATACAGCAGCGCGCCTGATCGCCGGGCTGGCGGGGCTGCGGGTCGCCGTCCTCGACAACGTCTACTTTATCACCACGAAGGAAACGGCCGCCGTCCTGGAATGCGAACACGCCAAGACGATCCAGTTGCGACAGTTCCAAATGGGCGCGGCCGTGCCGGCGGTGCCCGCCCGGGCCGCAACGCCGCCACCGGCTCCCGCACAGCCGCCCGCCAACGCACAGCAAAGAAGTCAATGAGCGATATCGACTCCCGCGAGACGTAAACATCCGTTTACGTCTCGCGCGGAGGTCATGAACAGCTTTGTGATTGACTCACCGGGTCAGGCGGCGCGGCGTCGG
>CAZNSL010000449.1:0-5371 GCA_964574975.1 uncultured Alcaligenaceae bacterium
CTCGCTTCGCTGGAGCGCATCCGGCCCAGCAAGGACGGGACGCATTTCGTGGGAACCACATCGGGGAAGCGGTTCATCGTCTGGGGCGTGAATTACGACCGCGATGACTCGGGCCGACTGTTGGAGGACTATTGGGAGAACGAGTGGGACACGGTGGCGGATGACTTCCAGGAGATGAAAGCGCTGGGGGCGAACGTCGTTCGCGTTCACCTTCAGCTTGCGAAGTTCCTCGACGCCGCGGATCGCGCCAACGAGGAGAACCTCGAACGCCTCGGCAAACTGGTGCGGCTGGCCGAAGAGACCGGGCTATACCTCGATGTGACCGGGCTGGGGTGCTACCACAAGAAGGACGTGCCGGAGTGGTACGACAAGCTCGACGAAGCCGGTCGGTGGGACGCGCAGGAGCAATTCTGGAAAGCCGTCGCCGGCGTGTGCAAGGATAGTCCCGCCGTCTTCTGCTACGACCTGATGAACGAGCCGGTACTCGCCGGGGACAAAAAGGACAACGACTGGCTGGCCGCCCCGCTCGGCGACAAGCACTACGTTCAGCGGATCGCCCTCGACCTGGCCGGCCGGACCCGCGACGAGGTCGCCAAGCAATGGGTGAAGAAGCTGACCGCGGCGATTCGCCAGGTCGATGACCGCCACATGATCACGGTCGGCGTCATCCCGTGGGCGCAGGTCTTCAAGGGGGCCAAGCCACTGTTCTACGCGCCGGGGGTGGGCGACCCGCTCGACTTCGTCAGCGTCCACCTGTACCCGAAGGCGAAGAAACTCGACGACGACCTCGCCGCGCTGAAGGCCTACGAAGTCGGCAAGCCGCTGGTGATCGAGGAGTTTTTCCCCCTGGAGTGCAGCCTCGAAGAAGCCGAGACGTTTCTCGACAAGTCTTCGGCGCACTGCGACGGCTGGGTCAGCTTCTACTGGGGCAAGTCGGTCGAGGAGTACGAGAAGGCGAACGACTTCAAGAGCGCGATGATCGCGAAGTGGCTGCGGGCCTTCCGCGCGAAGGGGCCGGACGTATTGAAAGCGAAGCACGACACGCCCGCGTTCTCGCTCCCCGCGATCGACCTGAACGACCAGAAGCAGCGGCAAGTTCTCGTGGATCGCGAGCCGGGCCAGTACCTCGGCCATCCCACCACGCTCCTGCTCGAAGACGGCAAGACGATCCTGTGCGTGTACCCCAAGGGGCATGGACGCGGCCCGATCCTGTACAAGCGGAGCGAAGACGGCGGCAAAACGTGGTCCGAGCGGTTGCCGACACCGAAGACCTGGGAAACGTCGCGGGAGACACCGACGCTCCACCGCGTCGTGGATGCGAAGGGCAAGAAGCGCGTCGTCCTGTTCAGCGGGCTGTACCCGTGCCGGATGGCGGTCAGCGAGGACGACGGGAAATCGTGGTCGGAATTGAAGGCGGTCGGCGATTGGGGCGGCATCGTCACGATGGCGTCGGTGGTCGAGTTGAAGCGCGGCGCGGGGCATTACATGGCCCTCTTCCACGACGACGGGCGGTTCATCAAGAAAGGTGGCAAAGCCACGACGACTTCCATCCTTTACAAGTCCCTCTCGACGGACGGCGGGCTGACCTGGAGCGAACCGGAAACGATCTTCGCGTCCAACGAGGTGTTCCTCTGCGAACCCGGCGCGATCCGTTCGCCGGACGGCAAGCAAATCGCCGTCTTGCTGCGCGAGAACTACCACAAAAAGAACTCCCACGTCACGTTCTCCGACGACGAAGGCAAGACGTGGACCGCGCCGCGCGAACTGGCCGCCTCGCTCAACGGGGATCGCCATGTAGCGAAGTACGGCCCCGACGGTCGGCTGTTCGTGTCCTTCCGCGACATCCCGACCAAAGGTCAGTTCAGCCCGACGGCCGGCGATTGGGTCGGCTGGGTCGGCACCTACGACGATCTGGTGACGGGCAAGGAGGGCCAATACCGCATCCGCCTGCGGCGCAACTACGGCAACTCGACCAACAACAACATCGGCGACTGCGGCTACCCGGGTGTCGAAGTGCTACCGGATGGCACCTTCGTTGCCGTCACATACGGTCATTGGGATGTCGTTCCCGGCTCCAAACATCCTCGGCATCCTGGCGGTCGCGGCCAACCGCCATACATCCTGAGCGTCCGGTTCACCCTGAAAGAGGTCGATGAACTGGCGAAGACGCCGTCCGAGAAGCGAAAGCCATGAGCGAGTCGCGAGTCCCCGTTGCCGTTCGACACGCGCCGGCCACCGCTCCGCATCGCTCGCGGGCAGCGTTGCCGCCGCACGCGGCGACTGGCCGGCTCGTTCCACACCAATACATCTGTACTGTGAAGGACGGAGAGTTTCCTAGTTACACTTCCGGAGCAGCGATGTTGCGATCTCGACGTAAACTGTCCTGGCTTCTCGGGCTACTGGTCCTGGGAACGGTTGCGATGAACGGGTCGGTGAGTTCTCGGGCGGAGGACAAGAAGGCTCCCGCCGCGGCCGCCGTCGAACGCACCCGGGATACGGTCAAGATGCTGGACGATCTTTACAAGACGGCCGTCGTCGAGATGACGAACGTCTACGTCGAGAAGCAGTCGGATGCACCGGCCGCCGAGGTCGCTAAGTCGATCTTCGAGGCGATGCACAAGAAGGGTTGGCACCATGCACGCCTGATCGATGCCACCGGCAAGCCCAAAAACAAGGCGAACGTGGCGAAGACCGATTTCGAGAAGAAGGCAGTCGAACAGATGAAGGCGGATAAAACCTACTTCGAGGAAGTGGGCGAGAAGGACGGCAAGCCCGTCCTGCGCGCGGCCACCGTCGTTCCCGCCGTCATGAAGCAGTGCGCGGTGTGCCACGGCGGCAAGGAAGGCCGGCTGTTGGGCACCATCGTGTACGAACTGCCGATCAAGTGAGATGCTCCGCCGGAGTCGATGAACGGGCGAAGTAATCCGAGAGCAAGGAGACGCGACGTGCGGCGGGTTCTCTGCCTGACCTTCGCGTTACTCCTTGCTCCGGTCGCTTTGGGGGCCGCACCGCCTGCGTTGGCCCCGGTCTTTCGAGACGGGATGGTGTTTCAACGGGGCGTTCCCGTTTCGGTGTGGGGAACCGCCGCGGCTGGAACCCCCGTTACGGTTGCGTTGGCCGATCAGCGGAAGCAAACGAAGGCCGACGACAAAGGCCAGTGGTCCGTCACGCTCGCTGCGATGCAGGCCGACGCTGTCCCCTGTGACTTAAAGGTGGTCGCTGGGGACAACACGCTCACTGTCCGCGATGTCCTCGTCGGCGAGGTCTGGGTCGCCGCCGGGCAGTCGAACATGGAATGGCCGTTGGCCAAGGAGGCCCACGCCAAGACGGAGTTGCCGGCTGCCGACCACCCAACGCTCCGACTGCTCAACCTGACCCAAGCCGGACAAAACTACTTCGCCAAGCCGTTCGGCCCGGACGTGCTGAAACGGCTCACCCCGAAGGAGTATTATCGGGGGACGTGGCAACCCTGTTCGCCACAACCGGCGAAGGACTTCTCGGCGATCGGTTACTATTTCGGCAAGGAGCTCCTCGAAACGCTCCAGGTCCCGGTCGGCATCATCCACCTCGCTGTGGGCGGCAGCCCGATCGAGGCATGGGTACGCCGGGATGCGATAGCCGGGGACCAGGAACTCGCCTCATTGGTCAAAGGGAACTGGCTGTCGAACGAGGGCCTCTACGGTTGGCGACGGCAGCGGTCGCGGGACAACCTCGCCATGGCCTTGGACGGGAAAGTCGAGGCACCGAAGGACGAACTCGGGCTGAACCACCCGTTCAAGCCGGGGTTTCTTTGGGATTCGGGCATCGCCCGGTTGATTCCGTTCCCGATCCGAGGCGTAATCTGGTATCAGGGCGAGAGCAACTCGCAAGAACCGCGCTGGGTCCATCAACACAACAGGTTATTCCCCTTGCTCGTCGCGGACTGGCGAAAGCAGTGGGGCATCGGGGAGTTCCCCTTCCTGTACTGCCAGCTTTCCAGCATCAAACCGGAAGGCTACCCCTCGCAGTATTGGCCCGAATTCCGAGACGGACAGCGGCGGATGCTCGCCGACATCCCGAACACCGGCATGGCCGTCACCAGCGACATCGGTCATCCGACCGACGTGCATCCCCGCAACAAGAAGGACGTCGGCCATCGCCTCGCGCTTTGGGCGCTGGCCCGGACCTACGGCCAACCGCTCGCCTACAGTGGTCCGCTGGCGAAGTCGGTGCGGCAGGACGGCGAAACGTTGATCGTGACGTTCGACCACGCCGACAAAGGGTTGAAGACGAGCGACGGCAAGCCGGTCGCCGGGTTCGAGATCGCCGGCGCGGACGGCGTGTTCCGGCCCGCCGATGTCGCGATCGAGAAGGATTCCGCCACGCTCACCAGCAAGCTCGTCGCGGACCCTGTATCGGCCCGCTACGGCTGGCAACCCTTTTCGACCGGCAACCTGACGAATGGGGCAAGCCTGCCGGCCTCGACGTTCTTGCTGACTTTGCCCGGGAAATGACGCCGTGGACGCGACGACACGCGAAGGCCGTGCGGCCCTTGCTGAAACGTATCGTAACGCGCTGCTCGGCGATGCGATCCCGTTCTGGCTGCGGCACGGCCTGGACCGCGAATGCGGCGGCTACCTCACCGCACTCGACCGGAACGGGACCGTCATCGACACCGACAAGTCGATCTGGTTCCAGGGCCGCGGTGCGTGGACCTTCGCCACACTTTGCAACACCGTCGAGAAGAACCCCGACTGGCTCGACGCGGCTCGAAGCGGGATCGAGTTCCTGCGTCGGCACGGCCGTGGCCCCGGCGGCAAGCTGTACTTCACCGTCACCCGCGACGGCCGACCGCTGCGGATGCGGCGGTACGTCTACAGCGAGTCGTTCGCGGCGATGGCGAACGCAGCGTATGCGAAGGCGACGGGCGACGGTCGAGCCGCCGAGGACGCGATCCGCTACTTCGACACCTACCTCGACCATTCGTTCACGCCGGGTCGGATGCCCGCGAAGGTCGAACCCGCGACCCGACCCACGAAGGGCGTCGGCTCGCTGATGTTCAGCCTGCTCACGGCGCAAGAACTCCGCGATCAGTTGGGGGATGTGACTGTCCGGGGCCAGACGTGTACGCAGTGGATCGACTGGAGCATCGGCGAGATCGAACGCGACTTCCTCAAGCCCGAACACGAAGCCCTGATGGAAATCGTCGGGCCGGACGGCTCCGCGATCGACCACTTCGATGGTCGGCAACTGAACCCCGGTCACGCCATCGAGTGCGCGTGGTTCGTCATGCACGAAGGGAAGCTGCGGGGAGACCGGCGCTTCGTGCAACTCGGACTGACGATCCTCGACTGGATGTGGAAGCGTGGGTGGGACGAGGAGTACGGCGGCA
>CAZNSL010000450.1:0-5370 GCA_964574975.1 uncultured Alcaligenaceae bacterium
GCCGCTGAACTCGGCGAGCGCCCGGCCGTCGCCGGAGGGGGCGAGGAAGCTGTCGTGCTTCTCGGCGGTCAGGCCGGTCATTGGGTAGAACAGGTGCGTGAAGTGCGTCGCGCCCTTCTCGATGGCCCAGTCCTTCATGGCGCTGGCGACGGCGTCGGCGTGAACCGGGTCGAGCGGCGCGCCGAGTTTGACGGTCGTCTGGAGGGCCTTGAAGACGTACTTGGGCAGCCGCTGGCGCTGGACGGCCGCGTTGAAGACGTTCTCGCCGAAGACGTCTTTGAGCGGCGTGTCCTTGAAGTGGACGCGGTCGAGTTTGTGTTTCGCGGAGGCAATGGCCTGCACGGCGGCGTACCGGGGGGACGTCATGCGACGTGGTCCTGGTGAGTGAGGGGCGAAATCCGGCGCTAGCCCTGGCACAACGGTGCCAGGACGGGGGCCGGCGGGGGAGAGGAGCCGCCAGGCAGTTGCGAATGCGGTCTACCTATTGAAGTATGCCAGCGCCGGGCTGTCGGCTACAAGAGCGACTCTCCGTTGGTCGATGCTGGGCCACGAACCGCCATGCGCTAATCGACACCCGCCGCAAAGTGGTGGCGCACGAGACCGAGGCTGCCTGCCCCGGCGAGACCGCTCGCCGCAGCAGCTTGGGCCGCCACCCGCGGGTCCGCGTCGCCGAACAGCGTTACATCCCCGAAATCCCATGCGACCAGCGTCCACCGCACACCCACGCGGAACAGCACGTCGAGACTCCCGCGCGCGTCGGCGTGGATGAACTCGACATCGCGGTGCAGTTCGTCCGCGGTGGCCAACGCGCGCCGCAGCGGCGACGCGGCGAACCGCTCCAACCACCGTCGCACGACTGTGGCCGAGTCCTTCGCCCGCGCGGCCGGCTCGCCGGCCAAAGCGTCGGCAAGGAGGTGTTGCCAGCCGTCGGCGTCGGCGAAATCCCAGCGCGAGAGAACGGCCCGCGCCACCCGCTCGCGCGGCGACTGGCGCTCCTCGCGTTCGTCGGCATCTGGCAGCACCTCGATCGGCTGGACGCGCCGCGCATCGTCGGCCGTCAGCGGCACGGCGGGGCGCGGCTCGCGTCGCGGCGGCGGTTCGACATCCCCGGCCGGCGGCGCGACGTGTACAAGTATCCGACCATCACCGCGACTCGCGCCGGTCTTCAAGTCGAAGCGTTCCGCGAGCAGGCCGAGGGCCGCATTCTGCGGCTTCACCGGGTCGGTGATCGCCCCGCTCAGGATCAGAGTCTCCTCGGCGCGCGTGCAGGCGACGTAGAACGTGCGCAGGTCTTCGTGCCAGTCGGCCATCGCCTCCGACGACTTCCACAACCGCCAGCCGAAGTCGGTGAACAGTGGCGGTTCGTCCTCGGCCGGCGGCCGGGCGACGCAGCCGAGCCGGGCGTCCCAGCGGGCGACCGGCACGATTGGCCCACCCGTCGTCGCGCCGAGGTCCGGCAGCACGACCACGGGGAACTCCAACCCCTTCGCCTGGTGGATCGTCATCAAACGCACGACATCGGCTTCTTCGGGCAGCGTGGCCGCCTGTTCCTCGCGAGGCAGCGAGCGCACCAGATCGTCGAGGCGGTGGATGAAGTCGGCCAGGCCGACGTGACCGCTGCGGTCGAACGTTCGCGCCAGGTCGATCAGCTTCCAGAGGTTGGCCAGCTTGCGCTCGCCGAGGAACTCGAACTGCAAAGCGGCGTCGTAGCCGCTGTCGGCCAGTACGAAGTTGAGCAGACCCGCGATCGGCAGCCGGTCCTTGTGGTCGCGCCAGCGCGTCAGCCAACGCTTGACTCGCGTGACCCTCGCTCGCTGGTCGTCGGGCAACCGTTCGTGGGTTGCGTCGTCGGTCAGGCCGGCCCACAAGCCGCCGGAGTGTCGCGCTAGAACGTAGAGCGCCTCGTCGCTTAGCCCGCCGAACGGCGAGCGCAGCGTACCAGCGAGGCACACGGCGTCCTGCGGGTTCTCCAGCGCCCGCAGCAGGTTGAGCAGATCGTACACCTCCTGCTGCGCGAAGAACGCCCTGCCGCCGACGAGGTAGTAGTCGATGCCGTGCGTTCGCAGGGCCGTCTCGTACAGCCCGACCGAACTCATCGAGCGGAACAGCATCACGATCTGCCGCGGCTCGGCCTCGCCGGAAGCGACCAGTTCGGCGATGCGGCGGGCGATGCGGTCGGCTTCCGTTCGTCGGCCGTCGGAGGCGCTGTCCTTCGGGCCTTTCGCCGACCAAAGGAACTCGACGCATGGCCGGTCGTCCTTCACCTCGCGGTGTGGCCGCAGCGGCTCGTAATTGGGGATGTGGTCGGCGAACAACTCGTTGACGAACGTGAGGATGCCGGGCCGGCTGCGGAAGTTGAGCGTCAGGTGCTGCCGGCCGTCGTCGGGGACTCGACCACGCAAGCTGTCGAACAGCCGCACCTCCGCGCCGCGGAAACGGTAGATCGACTGTTTGGCGTCGCCGACGGCGAACAGCTTGCCGCGCGTCAGCGCGTCGCCGCAGAGCAGCTCGACGATCTCCATCTGCACCGGGTCGGTGTCCTGCAACTCGTCGAGCAACAGGAACCTGTAGCGCCGCCGTAGCGACGCGCACACCGCAGGCTTCGCCCTAAGCAGGTCGCGCGTCAGGCTCAGCAGGTCGTGGAAATCGACGACGCCCGCCGCACGCTTGCGCCGGGCGAACGCGCCGGCACACGCCGCCGCGACCCGCGCGAACCGCTGACCCACGACCGCCGCCTCGGCGACGTTCTCGGCCGGTTCCAGGAACGGCGAGAGCTTCGCCGGCAGATCGGCGCGGAACTCCGCGAACGCATCGCGGATCGCCTCGTAACTGGCCTCGTCGGGCCACGCCTTGGCGCGCTCCTTGCCGACCTTCGCGGCCTCGGTCAACTCCTCAACGGCAGCAGCCAGGTCGGCGGCCTCGTGCAGCCGCGGCAGCCCGTCGAGGATACGGGCGACGCCCTCACGCATGACCGGCCCGACGCACGGCGTCGCCCGCAACAGTCGCAGGCAATTGGCGATCTTCGGCGCGGCGACGCACAGGTGTCGCACGTACGCCGGTAGCAACTCGTTCGCCGCGAACGCCTGCCACTCAGCGGCCACGTCATCGGCCGGCCGCTCTGCCCATGCCATCCACGCGGCCGGCTCCGGTGCCGCAAGCAACCCGACGACCGCCTCGTTAACCGCCCGCCAACCGTAGAGGACGACGAGTTGGCGCAGGTCGTCGCCGGTCGGTGAAACTTCCGTCACGAGTGCGTGCAGCCCGTCGCTCAGCGAGTCGTCTCGCAATTGCGCAGAAAGCACTTCCTCCAGCACCTCGAAGCGAGGGTCGAGTCCCGCGGCGATGGCGTGCTGCCGCAGCACCGAACCGCAGAAGGCGTGGATGGTGCAGACGGGAGCCGTTTCGAGGGCGCGGAGGTGCCGGCCCCAGGTGTCGCGGTCGCCAGACTGCCACTCGGCCTTGATGGCGGCGCGGATGCGCTTGCGCATCTCGCGAGCAGCCCGCTCGGTGAAGGTGATGGCGACGAGTTGGCCCGGCTCGGCGTCGCCGGCCTTGAGGTGGGCGAGGTAGCGAGCGGTCAGCACCTTGGTCTTGCCGCAGCCGGCCCCGGACGCCAGCACGACCGACGCGGCGCGCGTGGCCACGGCGAGGGACTGTTCGCCGGTCAGGTCGTCGGGTCGTTGCATGAGTTTCGTCCATCCGAGCCGGAAGCGTAAGCGACGGTCACGCCAGCATGGGGCCGTCGCTTACGCTTCCGGCTCGGACACAGCCTTCTCCCCCGGCAGCGGCAGGCTCCACGTCTTGCGCACCGTCCGGCTCTGGGCGATGCGGCAGACTCGCGCGTAGTCGCACGTGTCCGTGCAGTCGTCCGACCGCGGGGCCAGCGGGAACTCGCCGGCGCGAATGCGGCCGGCCAAGGTCGCCACCCATGCCTGCAGTTGCCCACGGAACGTCGCCCACTCCGCGGCCGACTCCAGCCAGCCGACGCCGGCCTTGCCCGGCAGCGCTGCCTTCGGCCCCTCGGCCGTCACCAGCCAGTACGCCAGCCCCAGCGGCCGGGCATCCGCGAACAGCACCCGCTCGGCCGCCAGCGCGTACAGCGACAGTTGCAACTTGCGCATCGCCTTCAGGTCGCTCGCCGTGTAGAAGCTGCCGCGGCCGGTCTTGTAGTCGATCACCCAGAACCCGCGGCCGCCCTCGGCCAGGTCGGCCACGTCGATACGGTCGATGCGCCCGCCGAGCCGAACCTCGACGCCGTCAACGTCGATCACGAGCGCGTCGTGCGTCGCCCCGTCCACGCCGAAATCGACCTCGACGTGCCGCGGGCCGAGGGTCAACTTGCGCTTGGCGAACGGCTCCAGGAACTTCGCCCAGTGGCGCGAATAGCGCTCGGCTGCCCGCCGCAGCCGCTCGCCTTCGAGGTGCCAGAGCTTCCGCCCCGCCGGGCTGGACACGCGAGCCGCATACTCGCCGACCGCCGTCGCCAACTCCGCGGCGAAGCGCTCGCCGAGCGCGTCGTCCGGGGCGAGGACCGCGCCGTCCTTCGACGGGTCGTGCAGCCGCGACAGTGCCCGGTGGACGGCTGCCCCGCGCCGCGTTTGCTCGACCTCCTCGGCCGGCTCGTCGAGTGGTTCGAGCTTCAGCACCTGCGCGGCGAAGAAGCGGAACGGGCACTCGACGTAGCTCTCCAGGGCCGTCGGGCTGAACACTTTGGCCGGCCCGAACCGCTCCGCGACCTCGGCGACGACCGCGGGGTGGCGCAGCAACCCGTCGTAGGGCGAATGCTCGCGCGACTCGAAACGGGCGTGGGCCACCGCGGCGGCGTCGCGCAGGTGCGCCTCCAGGTCCGGGGCGAGGCCGCTCGTCTCCCACGGGCCGGTCGGCCGCATCGCCCAGCGGACGCGGTACTCGGCCGGCGACAGCGGCGGCTCGCGGTCGAACCCGTCGAGCAGCATCCGCCGCGATTCCACCGGCAGGGTCGGCAGGCACTCGCGCACCGCCGCCAGGAACGTACTCGGCAACAGCGCCTGCCCCGCCTCGTCCACGGCCGGGTAGCTCAACGTCAGCGACTTGCGCGGCCGGGTGACGAGCTGGAAGAACAGAAGCATCTCGTCGGGCACGCGGTTGGCGGCGACGCGCAGTTCGACGCCGCGCTCGCGCCAGGCGATGCGTTCGGCGTCGTCGCACAAGGGGTCGGTGCCGCCGGCTTGCGGGAAGCTGCGCTCGCCGAGGCCGTAGAGGAACAGGTGGTCGCAATCGACGTGACGGGCCTGCTCCGGCGGCAGCAGACGCACGCCGCGACCGGGGACGGGCATGCCGGCCGACGCCGCCAGCGCGGCCACGAGCAGGACGAAGCGGCCGCGCGCGAGT
>CAZNSL010000451.1:0-5366 GCA_964574975.1 uncultured Alcaligenaceae bacterium
CCGTACCCGGTGGTCCGACGATTAAGAGCGGCTCCTGAGCCACCGCGGCGACGACCATCAGGTCGATCACGTCCTGCTTGGCCACGAAGAATCGGCCCAGGGCGGTCCGGAACCGGTTAATGCTGGCGCGCAGGTCGTCAGCCTGGTCGGCGAGTTCGGTCAGCGACAAGTCTTCGGCGGCGGTGCGGGTGGCCATCGGGACATTCTACGGCAGCGGCCAGTACGCGGGCGGCCCGGTAGAACAGTCGCGTCGCCCACCACTCCGCCAAAAGGACTCGTAATGCGCCTCGCCGCACTGACGCTCCTCGCTCTCGCAGCGCACACTTCCCGTGCGGACGACTGGCCGCAGTGGATGGGGTCGAAACGCGACAACGTCTGGCGCGAGGACGGTGTTCTCGACAAGTTCCCACCCGGCGGGCCGAAGCGCGTTTGGCGAGCGGACGTGGCCGGTGGCTACGCAGGGCCGGCTGTTGCTGGTGGCCGCGTCTACGTCACCGACTACGTCACGGCCGACAACGTGAAGGTCGATAACTTCCAACGTCAGACGTTTAGCGGCACCGAGTGTGTTCTGTGCCTCGACGCGGCCGACGGCAAGACCCTCTGGAAGCACGAGTACCCGGTCAAGTACACGATCTCGTACCCGGCCGGGCCACGCTGCACGCCGGTGGTCCACGACGGCAAAGTCTACACCCTCGGTGCCGAGGGCCACCTGATCTGTTTCGCGGCGGACAAGGGAACCATCGTCTGGCAGAAGGACTTACCGAAGGCGTACGACACCAAGACCGCACTGTGGGGGTATGCCAGCCACCCGCTCATCGACGGAAAAAAGTTGATCTGCGTCGTCGGCGGCGACGGCTCGCAGGCCGTCGCATTCGACAAGGATACCGGCGGCGAGATTTGGAAGGCACAGTCGGCCAGCGAGCAGGGCTACTCGCCGCCGACGATCGTTCAGGCCGGTGGCACGCGGCAACTGATCCTGGTCAAGCCCGACGGCGTGGCGTCGGTCGATCCGGAAACCGGTAAGCAGTTCTGGTCAGCACCGTACGGGGCCGACAACGGCTCGATCATCCTCTCCCCGGTTCTGGTCGGCGAATACCTGTTCGTCGGCGGGTTCAACAACAAGAACTTGTTACTCAAACTCGCGTCCGACCGGCCGGCGGCAGAAGTCGTTTGGCGCGACAAAGCCAAGCACGGCATGTCTCCGGTCAACGTGCAGCCGATGGCCGAGGGCAACGTCCTTTACGGCTTCGACCAGAACGGACAGCTCATGGCCGTCGAACTGCCGAGCGGCAAGCGGCTGTGGTCGACGACGCAGCCGGTCGGCTCCAAGGCGGTGTACTCTGGCACGGCACTGTTCGTCCGCCAGGGGTCGCGGTATTTCCTGTTCAACGAAAAGGGAGAGTTGGTGATTGCGAATATGACTTCGGCGGGGTATTCCGAAATCGATCGGGCGCCGGTGCTGGCGGCGACGAACAACGCCTTCGGCCGTTCTGTCGTCTGGTCGATGCCGGCGTTCGCCAACAAGCGGATGTACGCCCGCAACGACAAGGAACTCGTGTGCATCGACCTCGCCAGGTGAGGTATGCATGGGTGAAGAACGCAAAGCCGTAACGCCGGTGACAGAAGCGGAACGGCACGCCTCCCTCGACGCCCTGCGCGGGTTCGCATTGCTCGGCATACTGACGATGAACGTCATCGCGGGGCTGCCGGCGGCGACGTATATGAACGCCCCATTGTCCGGCGGCTTCACCGGCTGGAACTACGCCGCGTGGCTCGTAGGCTACCTCGTCTTCAACGAGAAGATGATGTCCATCTTCTCGATGCTCTTCGGGGCCGGCCTGATCCTCATCAGCGACCGGGCCACGGTTCGCGGGCGCTCGCCAGTCGGCTACTTCCTCAGGCGTACGGCCGCGCTATTGCTGTTCGGCCTGTTGCACGCCTACTTCCTGTTCTACGGCGACATCCTTTACACCTACGCGATGTGTTCGCTGTTGGTGTTCTGGGCGCGCAACTGGTCGCCGCCAGCGCTTCTGTCGGCTGGCGTGGCGATGCTGTTGCCGGGTATCGCGTTCACGCTGCTGTTCGGAGCATTCTTCCGCTATGCAGAGAATGCGTCCGCCAGGGTTGATGCGGCCCGCGCGGCCGGGCAAGCGCCACGACACAGCGACGTGGAGGTAGCGAAGTCGTGGGACGAAGCCAAGAAGGACTTCCACCCCAGTCCCGAGAAAGTTGCCGAGGAAGTGCGGCGGCACCGTGAAGGGACGTACTGGGAGAATACCCGCAAGCGGATCGAGGAGTCACTCGGCATGCAGACGTTCATCTTTGCCTCCATGCTGGTGTGGTCCGTTGGCGGGCGGATGTTGATCGGCATGGCCCTGATGAAACTCGGCGTCTGGACTGGCGAGCGCTCTTCGCGTTTCTATCGGCTCATGGTCCTTTTGGGCTATGGCCTGGGTTTCCCGCTGGTCGCGGCCGGTGCGTACTACCAGCAGAAACACGGCTTCGAAATGGCACACCTCTTCCTCGGCGACATGATGTGGAACGAATTCGGCAGCATCCTAGTGGCCCTCGGCCATACCGGCGTAGTCATGATGCTGTGGAAAGCCGGGGCATTCCCGCGCGTCTTCGCCCTGCTCGCGGCCGTCGGTCGGATGGCCTTCACGAACTACCTGATGCAGTCGCTGATCATGCTGCTGTTCTTCGATACCTTCGGCATGTTCGACCGCCTCGACCGCGTCGGGCTATCGGTATTCGTCGTTGCCGTGTGGGCGTTCCAGTTGGCTGTCAGTCCGCTGTGTCTTCGGTACTTCCGCTTCGGACCCGCCGAGTGGCTATGGCGGTCGCTGACATACTGGCGATGGCAGCCGGTGTTGGCATAGTGGCCGGCCGAAGAGAAATCGTGGAATCATTGAGCCGATCGGGTCGAGGAGGGAATTGTGGGTCCACGCGAGGTCGATGAACCGACGATTCCTTGCCCGTACTGTGGCAGAGAAATTCACGAGGTGTCCGTGCGATGCCCCTACTGCGATCAGTACATTTCGGCCGAGGACGCACCGCCGGGCCGCAAACCGTGGTGGCTCTTCCTCGGCGTCGCGCTGTGCCTGTACGCGGTCTATCGGTGGATGGTGGGGTAATGCGAAACCGCCGCGGCACGGGCCGCGGCGGTCGGGAGTGTGGAGCGGAAGAGATTCGAACTCTCGACCTCAGCAATGCGAGTGCTGCGCTCTACCAACTGAGCTACCGCCCCGTGTCCGACCATTGTAGGGCCGAGCATCGGCGGCAGCAAGTTGATCCGATGGGAACCCTAATCGAGTAGCTTGACGGCTTCGGCTGTCAGGATGTGTTCCTTGATGACGCCCACGAACAGGTCCAGGAATGCATCGAATTCGCGGGCCGAAAACTCGTCGAAAAACGTCATATTGCTCGCGACGTTCAGGCGACCCTAGTCGAGAAACACCTGGCAGAAGTTCTGCGCCTTGTTCAACTTGACCGCGAGTTGCTCGACAACGGGCTTGCCCTTGAACTCGGCCTTGGGCGTGTAGAACGTCAGCGCCCGCAACCGGTCCAACTCACCTTTCTGAACGTACGGCGTGATGTTAACCGGAACACCTCGGCGACGCGTGATGACCAGGGTGTTCCGCAGTTCGCTATCGAGGCCGCGAGCAGTCGCCCATTCGTGCAGGGCCTTGGCCGCCGCCGGGCGCTCGTCAGGCAGCGACAGCTTCGTCAAGGTCTTCTCGTCGTGGGTGTAGGCCCGTGGAGCCGCGATCGCCGCCGCGACTGCCACCGCCACCATAAATCGCTTCATGAACTGACCCTCGGAATGTGTTGTGCGCCGCTGCGGGACAATGTACGAAGAGGCGCAGGTACTGCTCATTTGCCCGCCGGCCGTGGATCGACGCGGACGCTGCGGGCAATCCGTTCCACATCGCGCACGGTCGCCGCGAGGTCGTTGGCCGTCAGTCGTGCCGCTAGCGTCGCGCCACCACTGGGTTGACGAACGATGAAGTACTCCAGCTTGACGCGCTGTCCGCCGATCTCGGCCTCGTATCCGAATTGCTCCAACTCGATCGGCGGGTTCGATAGCAGGCGCGGCGGGTCGGACTTCAGCAGTCGTCCCTTCTGTTTGGCGATGAACGCTTCGCTCTCGGTGCGATAGGAGTCGACGGTAGGAACCTTAGCGGGCAGTTCGACGGTTAACAGGATGCCGTTGCCGCCGTTGGCGGAATCGTCGATGGCGATCTGGCGTCCAGTAATGAGTCCGACGCGCCAGCGCCGCGGGTGCAGGAAGCGCACGCCGAGGTCGGGGTTATCGTAGAAGAGCATCGTATTCGCGTCGTTTGGCTCGAGCGTCAGAGCACGCATCGCATCATCGCCGAGTTCGCGCACGCGGACGTGGGCCTGGCGCGTCATCACGAATTGGCCACGCACCTGGCCCGACTCCTTGCCGTCCTTGTCGAGCAAGGTCTGCACGCCGTCGAGGAACAGGTAACTGATGTGGCTGGTCGCCAGGTCGAAGAAAAAGTAGCCGTCGAGCTTGTGCCGCGTTGGCCCATCCTCACTGACGCCGCGAACTGTCCCCGCCAACCGAATTCGGGCGCGCTGTACGCCGGCCAGCGTCGTCACCTCATCGAACGTGCATTCGACGCTGCCGGAGTCCACCTTCTCCAGGTCCGTGAGTTCTTCAATGGCCGATGCACCCGCCTGCCAACGGTCGCCGGGCGCTACTGGCCGTGGCGGTAAGAGTGCGGCCAGGGCCGGGGCGAAGACATCCGTGCGTACCAACTCGAGTTCGCCCCAGGTGAGTGGGGCGTCCGGCGAGAAGGGCACCTCGCGGTGTCCGGTTCGGAAGACTACCATTCGCCGCACGTTGGACCGCAACTCGGCTTCCTGCGGCTGATCGCCGACCTTGCGCGACAGCTCGAAGCGGCGGTACTGTCGGAAAGTGCGCGGGGAGGGCTTGTCGCCGTCGCCTCCGACGAGAACGCGCTCGTCGTATTCGACGGCACTGGTGCCCGACATTGCCACGGTCTCCGGCTTCGACTTGCCGACCTCGGCCGGGAGGCGCAATTCACCCGATAGCGTCAGACGTGTGCTGACGTGGTATTGGTAGCCGGCCGGGAATGGCTCGCGGAGTTTGAGGGGTGTCTGGCCGCAGGCCAGGACGGGGGCTGCCAGTAAGATCAACGCTGGAACATACGACCGTACGGGCATGGGTGCCTCGATTCGTTCGGGCGGCGATCAATTCTACCCCGTACCTGCTGGCAGAAGACTTGAGCGAATCCCGAACACTTCATGGGAATTCGTCGTCGATCAACAAGGTGTGCCGGTTGCGCGACGCGACGCGATTGCGGCCTTTGCAAGCG
>CAZNSL010000452.1:0-5360 GCA_964574975.1 uncultured Alcaligenaceae bacterium
CACAACGGGATAAAGACCGAATTCACGATCGTCGTCGGTGGCCTGATCCGCGCCGTGATCGCGGCGAGCATCACCATGCCGCGGAAGCGGGCGATGCCGTGACTGACGTGAACGACCAAATCGCCGTCGGACAGGTCGAGGAAACTGTCGATGGCCCGCGACTCGACCTTGCGCTTCACCGACGCCGGCGTGCCGCGCGTACCCTCCGGGTCGGCGGCACGGTGGAACAGTTCGTGGCTGCCCAGGACCACCACACCGGCTTCGACGAGCCGGTAGCCGGCGTGGACGTGGCCCTTCACGAGCCGCAGCCGGTCGGACTCGGCGAGCTTGCCGTGGGCCAGCACTTCGCCGAGGCGCTTGATTTCCGCGTCGGAGTTACACGCGATCAGCACGCGCTCGCCGGCGGCCACGTCGTCGAGTTCGTCGCGCAGCCGGGTCACGTTGCCGCCGAAGCGCTCGACCGATTCGACGCGCAGGCTCCATGTCGTCTCAGCCGACGGCGACGGCAGCGCCGACACGACGACGCTGGGGTGCTTGAGCAGTTGAGCGGTCGAGCCATCGACGGAGAACAGACCGGCCGCTTCACCTGTACGGGCGCGGTACTCGCGGCCGCGGGTGCGCAACTCGTCCGGCTCGACGAGGGCGACCCAGGAGCCGCGTGGCAGGTGGTCGGCGAGGTGCCCCTTTTCCGGCCAGCCCGGAGCGCCAGCGACGGGAGTCTTCGAAGCTCCGGTCGCTGACGCTCCCGGCTCGCCCGCGATCGCCAGCACGTTCGCGCTCTTCAGTTCCCCTAGCGACCGCTGCGTCTCCGGCGCGAACGCCCGCAGCGATTCGACCTCGTCGCCGAACAGCTCGGCCCGCACCGGCGCGTCGGCGTCCGGCGAGTACACGTCGAAGATGCCGCCGCGGCGGGCGAACTCGCCGGGCCACTCGACCGCGTCCACCCGCTTGTAGCCGTGGGCCACCAGCCACTCGGCGAACTCGTCCACATCGAGCGCCTCGCCGACGCGCACGGCCCGGCCGCGGGCCTGAAGCGCTTCCGGCTCCGGCACCGGCTGCAAGAGCGCTTGCACCGTCGTGAGGACGATCGGTGGCGGGTCGTCGCCAGCGAGGTGTTGCAGGACTCGCAGCCTCGCCCCGGCGACAGGGTCGTGCGGCTTCGGCTCGGCGGAGTAAACGTCGAAAGCCGGGAAGAGCGGTGGGCGGATGCCGGTCAGGCCGGCGAGGTCGGCCGTCCAACGGTCGACATCGCCGGGATGGGCGATGACGACGAGGATCGGCCCGGTCGCATCGCGGGCGAGCGTCGCCACGGCCAAGGCGGCCGACGAACCCCACGCGCCATCGACGGTGCCGCTGCGACCGGCGCGCAGCGCAGCCGCCAGGGGAGCGTACCCTTCGGCGTCGCGCAACAGGTGCGGCAGATCGGCCAGCGCGTCGGCGGCGGCCGGCGCGAGTGACGGCATCGCGATCCCCCGGCGGGGTGGGCGACTATTCCCATGATAGGCACCGGCCCGCGACGCCGCGAGCCGAGCTTGCGTGGTGAGCGATTGGTCGAAGCGCTCGCCTCGCAAGCTCGGCTCGCGGCGTCGCGGGAACGGGAGACAGGTCACGGTGTCGCCGGCTTCGCGACATCGGTCAGCCACTTGACCCAGTACGACTTCTGGTGCGTCGGGGCGGCCCCGGTCCACGCCGTCTCCGGTACCTTGTCGATGGCCTCGCGCATGCGAGCCAGTGTGGCGGTCACCTTCTCGGCGTCGCTCGTGTAGCTGTGGCACTGCCACAATTGCGACAGCGCGATCATCTCTTCCGGCTGTTGGCGATACGATTGCGCCAGGGCCGTGAAGCGGTTGATCGCTTCCTCGTACTTCCGCAGGAAGAAGTAGCAATCCGAGGCCCAGAATTGGGCGTGCTTGAGCTGCACCGTCTCGTCGGCCGACAGCCCCCCCGACGCCTGCTTCACCGAAAGTCGCCGCTCGACCGCCTCGTACTGCTCGAGCGCCTTCGTTAGGTTCTCCGAGTATGCCTTCTGGTACTGTTTGCGCTCCTCGTCGCTCAGGGTGACGCTCAGAAGCGCCCGACTCTTGACTGAGGCGGTGAACCAGAAACACTTGCCGAGCATCATTCGCGCACGCGTCGCGGCCGGGCCATCGGGGTACTGAGCCAGCGCTCCCAATAGCCGTTGCTCCGCGGTCGAATAGTCGCGCAGTTCCTCGCGAACCGGCGTCTGCCGCTGGTAGGCGACTTCCGCGAGAGCGTATGCCGTCATCTCCTGCAAGGTCGCGTCCGGTCGCGCGTCGGCCCGCAGCGCTTTGGCGTTTTCCTGCAAGCCGGCCTCGGCATCGTCGAACTTGCCGTCGGCCAGGTCGAGCATGGCGATCTCGTGTCGGCTGCGCAACAGGTACGGCCCGTCCGGCTTCAGGCCGCGCTTGAACGCCGCGCGGGCCGCCTCGTTCTGCGAGAGCAATTTGTGCGTCTCGGCGACCTTGAACCATGCCTCGGCCAGGCTCTCCTCGCTCAGCACACCCTCCATCTGGGTCAGCGCGCCGAGAACGTCGCGGGCCTTGGTCAACTGCTGTGCCTTAAGGAAGCGGTCGGCGCTCGACCACAGCCACTTGGCCTTCTCCGGCCCCGGCGCGACTTTGCCGGCGGCGCGCTCGTAAGCCTCGGCCGCTTGCTTGAACTGCGTTCGGGCTTCGTCCTCCAAGGCGGCCGACCGATCCGGCGTTGTCTTCGCTTTGTCCAGGGCGTCCAGGGCGGCGGCATCGGCCGTTTGGGCCGCTTGCTCGTCGTCGCGGCCCGGCAGGGCGAGCTTGCCGTAGGCCGCGCTGAGCGTCTGCACCGCCGCGGAGTCGTTGGCCGTCCGGCAGGCTTGCGTCGCCCGCTCCAGTAGCGCCCGCGCCTCGTCGAGTGGCACCAGCGGGTTCTTGTACTCTTCCGGTGACGCGACGCCGCGCAGGGCCGACGCGATGGCCTCGGCCGCGGCCTTCGGGTCTTTCTCCAGTTTGATCTCGGCAAGCCGTAGTGCGGCGGCCTGGCCCTCGTCGCCGGGCAGCGTCAGCGCTTCCTCGTACACGGCCGCGGCCTTCGGTGGGTTCGGCTCCTGGGCGTAGCAGCGGCCGAGGCGCAGCAGGACCGCGCCCTTCTCGGCCGGTTTCAGGGCCGGGTCCTTGCGGGCCTGCTCCCAGTTGCGGGCGGCCGCGGACCACTCCTGCGTCTCCTCGAAGCTGGCCGCCATCAGTCGGCGGGCGGCGTAGAACTGTTCGGCCGGGGCATCGGCCTCGATCTTGGCGAGGTACAGCCGCGCTTCCTTTTCCTTCTCCTTGTCGCCCTTGAACGATAGCAGCAGCTCACCCAGCCGAAAGCGGGCGTCGGCGAGCTGCCGCGGGTTGCTCGACGGCATCGCCTTGGCGAGTTGCTTGCGCGTGGCGTCCACGGCCGCGGCCGTCTCCGGCGGCTGCATCCGCAGGTGCGCCTGCGCCAGGAGGCCGTAACCCTCGGCCGGGTCGTCGGCCACGTCGGCGGTCTTCAGCAGTGCGGCAACCGTCTGCGACGGGTCGGCCCCGGTGAGCTGCCAGACCTTGCCGAGGCGGTAGGTAAGCTTCGGCTTGTCGGTTTCGACAACGCCCTTTTCGTTGGCCCGTTCCAGGTGGTCGCGGGCAGACTTGCGCTCGGCGGCGACATCGGTTGTGGACGGGTCATCGGCGGTCTTGAGGTGGGCGCTGCCGACGACGAAGTGGGCCGGGCCGGCGAACTGCGGGAAGCGGTCGGAATAGGACAGCACGCGCTCGCCGCGTTGGAGGGCCTGATGCAAGTCCGGCTCCTTGGCGTCGAGGGCCGCGCGTGCGGCCTTGAGCTGGCGCTCGATGGCCGGCGGGTCGTCGGGATTCCAGTACGGGCGGGTCAGCGGCACAGCGGCGAGGGCCGTTGCGCCGAGGAAGAATATCGGCACTTGCCAGAGCTGCCGCGGCGGTGCTGTGCGGGCCGTGTCCGTGGCCATGACCTACCCCATCCGTGCGAAATCGCCGCCGGCAGCGGCCGTGCCGCCGGACTCAATCCGAGGTTGTGGCACATTCCGGGGCGAGTTGTCAAGATGGAGTGACGCGGTTGCCAGGGTTGTGTCGGAATTGAACTTGGCGAAAGCCGGTTATCGGCGTCGGCCCGAATTTGGGAGGTCGACCGATGGCTGCGCCGCTGACGTTACAAGAAGCCTTAGCCCTGGTGCCCGACCCGCGGAGCCGTCACGGCCGCATTCACCGGGCCTGTAAGGAATCTTGTGTCACGGCCGTTGCCGTAGCGACTTCGCACTCTCGGCCCGTGCCCGTTCGATCAGAACCTCGGCCGATTCCAGCGCGGACGGGTCAGGCAAACGGATCGTGCCGCGGCGGGTCAGCTCGGCCTCGTACTCGGCGACCAACCGCGCGACGGCGGCCGCGGCCCGTTCGTCGGCGCTGCCGACACCTGGCGACTGCATGTTGGCGAACTGGCTCCGGACCCAGAGGGCGACCGACCAGCAGTAGCGCTCGTCCTCGGTGCGCGTCGGGATCGATAGGCCGTCCGGAATCGGGATCACCAGGACGCTCGCCGCGTCCAAGAGCGACCGCCGGCCGTCGATGACTTCGCCGACGATCCGGGCCTTCGCTTGAGTGCGCAGGTGGACGACTTCTGGAAGTTGCTCCATCGGGTCCGCGTCCGGCGGGTCGTCCGGTGGGTTGGCCGGCTGTGTGCGAAACGCGAGGTACAGCCCCGCCGCCGCGACGAAGGCGAAGGCTGCGTACTGGCGCGGTGGCAGATGCATGGCACGATCTCGGAAGGGACGGCGAGCCGGGCCGGCCACGGCCATCGGCGTTCGCATACCCACAGTGTGTAAACGCTAGCCAAGAAGTGCAGCGCCGTGCTAGCCAAGAAGTACAGCGCTCGGGGTCAAGATAGCGGTCGCGTTGCCACGGCGGCAACGGCGTCCGCGCCACGCCTCAGCCCGCACGGTCGCGGGGTGAGGATTTCGCTTTGGGTGCCGTCGCGTCGTCGGCGGCGGACGATTGCCGGCGGCGGGCTTCCTTCAGCCGATAGTGTAGTCTCATTCGGTTGCTTGGTAATCGGCGGTTGGTTCCGAATAATGGGTCATGAAACCACCCCTGTTTGTTCGGGAGTTGTCCGACGCCGAGCGTCGGACGCTCCACACCGGGCTTCGCAGCCGCGAGGCGTTCAAGCTCCGCCGCGCCCAGATCCTCTTGGCCAGCGCCGAGGGCCAACGGCCGTCTCGGATCGCCGCGCGAGTCGGCTGCGTCATCGGGACCGTCCACAACACCCTCCACGCCTTCGAGGCGGAGGGGGCGCGTTGCCTGGAGGAGAAGAAGCGTGGA
>CAZNSL010000453.1:0-5353 GCA_964574975.1 uncultured Alcaligenaceae bacterium
CGGCATACAGGAACATGACGCCCGCGGCATGGGCCGATCCCCAGTTGTTCTCGAACGCGACATCGAGCGCGTCGCGCTGGACGACATCGCCCGACCGGATGGTGCCGCCGGCCGTCCCGCCCGCGAACAGCGGCTCGTCCCAGAACCAGCCGCCGGTGTCGTAGGAGCGCGGGTCGGCCGACTTCTCGCCGAGCAGAACGGTGTTCGAGGTGCCGTCCGTGATGTCGGCCACGCCGACGACTTCCCCGGTCTGCACCGTGCTGGCGAAGCTGCCGCGACAGACGAGGAAGTTGGCCGCGTAGTCGGTCTTGCCCCAGACGGCCACGCCGCCGGAGTCGTACTGGCAGAACGGGAATTCGGGGTCCTGGGCGGGCACGGTCTGCGACCCGCCGCGACCGCGACTGGGACACAGGTACACCGGGACGGCGACCCCGAAGGTGCGGTTGCGGAAGGCGGCCGCTTGCTCCAGGTGCGGCAGGATCGCGAAGGCCCACGGCCCCGCCTGAAATCGCGGCGGCAGACTCGGATCGCCGACGCCCCACGTCTTCGTCAGGCCATAGGTGGTCGTGGCAATCGCGGGGGCGCTCGTGCCCATTTTCGGCCGACCGCCGCTATTGGGGAAGAAGTGCTGCTCGTCGTGAAACAGGTGCAGGGCGAGGCCGGCTTGTTTCAGGTTGTTGGCGCAGCGGGCGCGGGCGGCGGCTTCGCGGACCTGTTGAACGGCGGCCAGAAGCAGGCCGGAGAGGACGCCGAGGATCGCCATGACGACGATCAGTTCGATGAGGGTGAAGGCCGACCGCCGGTTCGATGATCGCATGACCGCCTCCGACGGATCAGTGCGCGGCCGCGGCGACGCCCATGCCGGAGACGGTGACGTGCAAGGGAACCAGCCGGTCGCGCCAGTATAGAAACAGGTTGGACTCGGCCGCGAACGTCTCGCCCGGGGTGCGGACGGACACCTCGTAGGGCACGGACACCCGGCCGCCGGGCGGAATGGTTGGGAGGTCGGTCAGCTTCGGGCCGAAGCAGCAGTTGGCGAAGCAGTGGGCGTCGCCGCCGAGGAGGCGCACCGGCTCCGAGCTATCGTTGACGACGACGTACTCGACCGCGGTGATCGTGCCGGCGGTCGCGTTGCCGAGGGCCAAGTCGGGAGTCTCGACGCGGAGCGGCGGGACGCGGGCGGCGTCCCAGGCACCGTAGCCGCCGTAAGCGAGGAGAGCAGCGGAGGTCAGCCCGATCAGGCTGGCGGTGGCGGCCAGGGGGCGCAGGCCCATGAGCGACCTCCCAGTTAGGCGGCCGCGGCCGCGGCCGTGCGCTTGCGGATGACCCAGGCGAGGACGGCGGCAACGATTAGGCCCGCGATTCCCAGCGTGCCGAAGATCGGGAAGCCGGGCTTCTTCGGGTACGGCAACTCGGGCAACCCGAACTCGGCGAGGGTGAAGACGCTGTCGGGCACGGGGCCGGACTTGATGTCTTTGAGGACCGAAACGAAGGCGGGCGTGACAAAGTCTCCACTCCAATAATGCGTCAATCGCTTTGCCACCGGAATGCCGTTAATGGTGTCGCCGTACTCGACCTTCGTCAGTAGACTGCGATTCCGGTGACTGGTAATGGCCCAACATTTTTCCTTGTCAAAAATAAATTCACTTTCTACCGTCTCCCCCCCGGGCACGTGCGTCAAGTACTTCATCATCACCTTGCCTGGGTCGGGCTCGTCAAGGGCTTTGACTTCAATGATGTCCCTGTTGACCAAATCCAACACAGTCGTCGAATAGACGCAGTAGGATGCGAACGCCAGCCGCGGACTAACCATTCTGGCGTTGCCGATCAAGGACGTGTCGTCGCCCTTGTGGATTTCTGTGATCGCATACTTTTCGCCCCGCTTAACCCGCGCCAGCGGCGCTTTGCTGGTCGTATAAATGCGGCAGTTGACATCTCCTCGCGACACTTTGGACTGCGCGATGGCACCGTCCAAACTGGTGACATCATCGCGGAACTTTTCGCCACTGGATCGCCAGTGAAATGTAATCGTACCGCCAAACTTTTTATCCATTCCGGGGCCGGTTGATTCCTCCGTTAGATCGATATTCCGATAGAAGTCTTCAAGCTTGTGAAAGCTCTGGGAGTATTCGGCGATGAATTTGTCGTTCAACGTTCGATCGACTGCCCTCGCTTCTCCGACGGTGGCAATGAAGGCCAGTGCGGTCGTGAAATATAACTGACTCATAGTAACTCCCAGGCGGGGCAGTTGGTAGACATCGCCCGCCGAGTAATGACGCCCGGCGGGCGAGGTACGTTTACGGCAAAAGTACTTCGTTCGTCCGTCGCAAGAAATCTCTCGAGCTTACAAACGAGTACGCCGTTGTCTAGAAATCGGCACCGGAAGAGTGGTTACGACATCAGGATTGCACGCACGGGCACACGGAAATATCCGTAGTGCAGCCGCATACCGTACTGCCTCCCTTTGCGGTGCAGTCATTGCCGTTGCAACCCGTGGGGCCGCCCGGCGTCCCGCACCCCGTCGGGGCTTTCGGATTGGGACACGGTCCCGAATAGTAATAGTCGTCGGCGAGAATCCGACTCGGTGCCTCCCCAACTAGGGCGACCACCAACATCGCCGCGGAAAGACCCAGCACGGCTCTTCGCAACCTCACGAGAAAATCTGTCATAAGGTCGATCCTCCTTCGGAAAGGCTCTCGTCGCCTTCCTTGATCGAACGGGCGAAGTCGTCTACCGGCCCGGCGGTATTGTGCCCGCAAAACGGGCGGTCACGATACCGCCGGCACTCTGGTCGGTCACGAACGCATACTCGCGGACGAACCGCCCCGGTCCTCCTTTGAACTTTCCCACGATGCGTACGGATCGCGATTCGCCAACGGGAATCGTCAGCGGCGCGTCCAGTGTGGCGTTGCAGGAACAGTTGTTGGAGCCGCCAATGACCTGAACGGGCTTGGACGTGAGGTTGCGTAGGGTCGCCGAGAACGTGACCTCATCGCCGGCGTTCGCGGAGCCGATCTCCGACAGCGCCGGTTCGACCGCCACGCTTTGAGCCGTCAGCGCTTCCCAGGCCGGAGCCACGCCGCCGTAGCCCACGACCTGCGCGATCAGCACGGCCGCTAACCCAACGCTTGCCCAAACGGCAACCGTCCGACCGCCGCTCCCGCGCGACAGGTCGGCGGTGGCGCGAATGCGGGGCCGAGTGATGACGAGTGCGGCAACCGCCACCGCATCGCCCAACATCACCCATATCGGGCTAAAGCTCGCCTGTCCGAAGCACCCGCAGGTCGGCTCGCCCTGAACGATCAGGTATAGGTTCACCCCGATTAGGGCTACGAAGAAGGCACTCGCAGTGACCCAAAGTGCCCGCCGCGCAAACCCCGCCAACAGCCACAGGCCCAGTGCAGCCTCGAACTCCACGAAGACGACTCGCACGCGCGGCGGCACGAGAATCGCCTTGCCGAACGGTTCCCAGGTCAGGTCGCGGAACTTGAGGTAGGCCGCCGTCAGCAGCAAGAGGCCGAGGGCGATGCGGACGACATGGAACGCCAAAGGCGCTCGCTCGCCCGCTCGCTTATTGAGCGTCGGCGCGGGAGACAACTCGTTGCCCGTCCGAAGTACGTCCTGCATGACCGACAGCCTACATGCCGACCGGCGACGGCCGCAGCCACGGCTCGATGGTTCGCTATTGCGCGGCCGCCAAACCGCATACGGCGTTTCACCGCCATGAGCCAATTAGAACAGGTCTGTGCCGCGCGTCAAGCCCAATATTCCGCCATTCAGAACACCTTATGGATCGCGGCAAATTGGGCCGCGTACATCGCCAGGTAGCAACCGCTGAGCGCCAGCACGGCCGCCGCGACCGCCGGGTGCCTCCGCCTCAGTCCGTCGGCAATGACGAGGTAAATGGCCGGGACCACGGCCGCGAAGCGCCCGAGAGACAGCGAGCCGAAGTCGTAGCCGCGGCCGACGTAAGGCAACAGGAACAGGCCGGCGGCCAGCAGCACTTCGCCGGCCGTGAGCCGGCGGCGAAGTGCCCCCCAGGCGACCAACAGGACCGACCCGCCGAACAGCACCGGGTTGGCGGCCGGCAGGCTGTAGATCGCACTGTCCTGCGCCCAGAATTGGCGACCGACTTCGGTGTACGGGTAAACGAACGGCTCCAGCGTCAGCAGCTTCCAGACCTTCGCGCCGACCGGGATTTGCGGCCGCATCCGCCAGTTGGCCTGAGCGATGGCGAACGCCAACGGTTCGCCGAAGGTCCACTCCAGGTAGGCGGCGTAGACGATCAACCCCCAGCACGCGAGCGGGCCGTAGGCCACCAACCGCAACAGGTATTGTCGCCACGACGGGGCGTGCCGCCACAGGTCGAGTGCGAACGGCAGCAGCAAGGCAATGCCGACCGGCCGAGCCGCCGTCGCCGCGCCGACGACGAGGGCGACGACCCAGGCGGGCCAACGGCGAGCCATTCCCAATAGTGCCGTCATGGCTAGCAGGAAGAACAGCGATTCGCTGTAGGCAAAGCGGAAGAAGCACGTCGTCGGGAACAGGCCGAACGCGGCCAGGGCGTACCCCGGCAACAGCGGGTCGTCGGGCCGGGTGGTGCGGACGTAGGCGTGCAGCACCACGAAGCCGCCCAGGTTGCAGGCGGCCGCGACCGCCAGCAGCGCCCAGGCCGTCGACCAACCCGTCGTCGCGCGAACCAGTCGGCCGAGCAGCGGGTACGCCGGGTAGAAGGCGACCTCCGTCTTCGCGGCCGGGTGAAAGGTGTAGCCGTTGTCGCAGACCGAGCGGTAGTGGTTGCCGTCGTAGCGGCAGAACGCTTCGACCAGCGAGTCGCGGCTGCCGTCGGGCGTCGGGATCAGACCGTGCCCGAAGGTCGTCGCCACGGCGACGACGAAACCCGTCAAGGCGAACATCGTCGTCCCGATTGCGAGGTCGCGCCGCGTCACGGCTCGAACGGGCAACTCGTCCATAGTTCGTCGAACGCGGTTACGCCAGCAGTTCGCGCGGGTCGGTGATGGTGCCGCGGAGGGCGCTGGCCGCGACCGTCAGCGGGCTGGCCAGGAACACCTGCGCCTGCTTGTGGCCCATGCGGCCGGGGAAGTTGCGGTTGGTCGTGCTGATGCACGACAGCGGTGCGTTCAGCCGGCCGAAGGTGTCCGACGGGCCGCCGAGGCACGCGGCGCAGCTCGCGTCGCCGATCTTCGCCCCGGCGCGGAGGAAGATGTCTTCCAGCGTCTCGCCGCCGATCGTCTCCGTCTTCAAGCCGCGGGCCACTTCCGTCGTCGCCGGGAACACGAACGTGTCGATGCGGACGCTCTTGCCCTTCATGATCGCCGCGGCGGCGCGGAAG
>CAZNSL010000454.1:0-5346 GCA_964574975.1 uncultured Alcaligenaceae bacterium
AACCTTGACGCGGCCGCCGGGCGTTTCGATCCACAGGTTCGACGGCTTGATGTCGCGGTGGACGAGGCCGCGGTCGTGAGCGGCGGCCAAGCCGAGCGCGGCCTCGCGGCCAATGCGAGCCACGTCGGCGATGGTGAGCAGGCGGCGGGCTTCGAGCGTGTCGTCGAGCGACGCGCCGGCGAGCAACTCCATCGCCATGTACGGCACGCCGTCCTGCTCGCCGACCTGGTAGGTGGTGACGACGTGGTCGCTGCGCACGGCAGCGGCGGCGCGAGCCTCACGCAGGAAGCGGGCACGACCCTGCGGGCAGTGGACCAGATCGGGCCGCAAGAGCTTCAGGGCGACGGGCCGGTCGAGAGCGGTATCGTGCGCGCGCCAGACGACGCCCATGCCACCAGCCCCGAGGCGAGCGCGGAGTTCGTACGGGCCGAGGCGCTTGGGGGTGTCGTCATCGGGCGTCGGGTCGGGGCGGAAGCGCGAGGTGACATCGGGTCCGGCGGGCGCGACGGGCTGGCGCAGGGTCGGCGTCGCGTCGGGGTAGGTGCGCACGGCCATCGCGGACTCCCTGGCAATGGTTCGCCGCGCAAGGGTAGCTCACGGCAGCGGTTGCCGCAAGCGAGCAGTGGTTTCGGCTGATCGAGTTCGATCGACTGCCGGGTTGCGATGGCGTTCACCGTCCACCCGCGTCCCCCACGCCGAGCGGGGGGAGCGGGCAGTCGAGCGAATCGCAGATGGCGCGGAGCAGTTCCGCTTCGCGGACGGTGACCTGCCGATCCGCCAGGATGCAGGCCGCACATGCAATGACGATCCGACGCTTGGTGTCCGGGACGGAGTGATTGAGCGTTTGCAGGGCCGCGTCGAACGCGGCGAGGGAGCTTTCCTTGCGCGGTGGCAAGCGGTAGGTGTGGTCGCCGCCGGCGTAGCTGCGCATGCCCGCGTCGAATGCCCGAGCGGCCCGGTCGGGTTCCGGCTGGCCCTCCCAGGCCAACAGCGACAACACCTTGGCCACCGACTCCGACACCATTCGCGGTGAGACTTGCACCAGGCGCGTCCGTTGATGCGGCAGGAACTGGGCGTCGAGGTGGCGGTGCAGCACGCAACGGAGCGTGTACTCGAACAGGCTGATCCGCTGGTCGGCGCTCACGAGCGCCTCGACCTGGGCACGGAACGCCTGGTGCTGGCGGGGCGACATCTGCCGAAGGGCCGGCATGGCCAGGTCCAGCAGGGGCAGGTGGAAGCGGTCCGGCAGAGCCTGGACGATGGCGGCCAGCCGCACGGTCTCGGCGACATCGCGCGGTTCGGAGCCGGCCTGCAACTGGGCGAGTTGCAAGTCGCGCACGTCGGCCCGCGGGTCCAGCAGGAGGGCGTAGACCGCGGCGCGGGCACTGAACGGCTCCTCGGCGGCGGCGAGGAGCGCGTCGGGGATTTCGGTGTACATGGCCTGCGCGTAGTCGATTTCCTCGGGGTCGACTTGGCCGACCCGAGCCGCCGCGTCGTCGGCCAGCCCCAGCACGGGCAGCGGTACCTGCGGCAGCCCCGGTAGCCGCGGCAGCCCGCCCGTCGACGCAGCGCGGCCGGGCCGGGGGCCTTCGAGGTCGGCGCGAGAGACGCTGACTGGATGCACCTCCGGGTATCGGCCGTCGAACTGCGGATCGAGCCGGCGGATGCGGTCGGCGAGCGGCGGGTGCGTGGCCAGGAGGCCGCCCAGCCCGCCGGAGAAGGCGTTGGCGAAGAACATGTGGCCAACCTCGGCGGCTCGGGGGTTCTCGATGCGCGACCCCTCTTGCAACCCGCCGATCTTCTTGAGCGCTCCGCCGATGCCGTCGGGGTTGCGCGTGAACTGGACGGCGCTGGCGTCGGCCAGGTACTCGCGCTGCCGCGACACCGCGGCCATGATCAGTCGCCCAAAGAACGCCCCCACCAGGCCCAGCACGAAGAGGCCCAGGCCCAGCATCACCTGGCCGCCCTGCCCGTCGTTCCGGTTCGACGACGAGCGCCGGACGCCGGACGTTTGCATGAGGATGCGGCCAATGACGGACAGCGCCATAATCCCGAAGATCAGGCCGATCAGCCGGATATTGAGCCGCATGTCGCCGTTGAGGATGTGGCTGAACTCGTGGGCCACTACGCCTTGCAGCTCGTCGCGGTTCAAGTAGTTGAGACAGCCCTGCGAGACGGCGACCACGGCATCGCCCGGAGCGTAGCCGGCCGCGAAGGCGTTGATGCCCGGCTCGTCGAGAATGTAAACCGGGGGCACCGGCACGCCCGAGGCGAGGGCCATCTCTTCGACGACATGAAGCAACCGTTTCTGCCGCGGATCGGTGGTCGTGCCGGGAACCTCCGCGCCGCCCATCATCAGAGCGACGGCCTGGCCGCCGGACGCGAGCTGGGACACTTTGACCGCGCTCGCACCGCCGACCAAAACGCCCACTCCCACCGCAACCATCAGCAGCAACTCCGGCTGCCACCAGGATATCGTCTCGCCGGTACCGTACATGCCCAGCGCGATCAATAGCCCGTACACGAGGGCGATCATGATCAGGATCGCCAGGACGAAATAGACCACCAACTGGACGGTCTTCCGCCGAGCCGAATCCTGTTGCTCAAAGAAGTCGCTGGCCATGGTTCAGATCGGCTCGGGGGGCAGGGAACTGGGCACGGAGTTCGGTCGTGGTTCCGAGTTCCGAGTTACTTGAACGACACCTTGGGCGCTTCGCGCTCGGCCTGGGCGGCTTCGAGTAGCGCCGCCTCGCGGAAGCCGAACGTGCCGGCCACCATGACGGCCGGGAAGACCTCGCGCCGGTTGTTGTAAGCAGTGGCGGCGTCGTTGAACGCTTGCCGGGCGAAGCCGATCTTGTTCTCCGTCGAGGTCAGCTCCTCCTGGAGCGCGAGCATGTTCTGGTTGGCTTTGAGGTCCGGATACGCCTCGGACAGGGCGAAGAGCCGGCCCAGGGTGCCGCCGAGTTGAGTCTCGGCCTGGTTGAGTTCCTTGATGGCGTCCGGGTCGCCCGGCTTGGCCGCGACTTTCTGCTCGGCGGCCATCGCGCTGTTGCGGGCCTTGATGACGGCATCGAGCGTTTCGCGCTCGTGGGCCATGTAGCCCTTGACGGTTTCGATCAGGTTCGGAATCAGGTCGTAGCGACGTTTGAGCTGCACGTCGATCTGGGCGAAAGCGTTCTCGAAGCGGTTCCGGGCGACGACCAGCCCGTTGTAGACGCCCATGAGCCAGAGCGCGAGTACCAACCCGATGCCGAGTGCTACGAGCACCGCAATGATGAGGACGGAATACATTGGCCCTGACCTCCGGAACAAAGACTGTTGATCGGACTCGCTGCACGACGACGGGCGTTTCACTTGTCATACAGAATCCCCCGCGGCCGAGCCTTTGGGGTATGCACCAGCTTGCATTTGTGCGATCATGTGGGCCCGATCGGACCAAGGAGGGCCAATGGTCGTTTCTCCCAGCGCGAACTGGTGGCCGAGCGCCGCCTGTGCCAAGGCCTTCTGGGCCCAGCAGGACTGCCAGCCGTACCAGCAGTTGTTGGCCGACACGCTCGATTGGGCGGACCCCGGTCCGGGCGAGCGCTGGCTCGACCTGGGATGCGGGGGCGGAGCCGTGACGCGGGCCATCTGGGAGCGAACCAGCGGGTCAGTCGGGGCTATCGTTGGGTTGGATTGCGCAGCGGCGAACGACCTCGCCTATCGACGCTTACGACAAGACCTCGGCCCGGCGGCGACGGGTCGCATCGAGTTCGTCCATCACGACTTCAGTTCCGGGCTGAGCCAGTTCCCCGACGAGGCCTTCGACCGCGCGGTCTCCGGGCTGTCGATCTCGTACGCCGAATCGTACGACGAGGCCGCCGGGTGCTGGACGACGGCGGCCTACGACCACATCCTGGCGGAAGTCTGGCGCGTCCTCCGGCCGGGCGGCCGGTTCGTGTTTTCCGTCAACGTCCCCGAACCGTCCTGGGCCAGGGTGGCGTGGCGGTCCCTGCCCGATCTGGTGGGCCGCGGGCCGACGCCGCAGTTCCTCAAGCGATCCTGGCGGATGCTCCGGTACGGGCGCTGGCTCAAACGCGAGGCCCGGACGGGCCGGTTCCACTATCTGCCGGCCGACGACGTGACGCGCCGGCTGGCCGCCGCGGGGTTCGTTTCCGTCGCCCACCGCCTGAGTTACTGCGACCAGGCGTTCATCTTCCGGGCCGTCAAGCCGGAGGCGTAGGGCCGCCATGCGTGGACGCTGGGTCAGCCTGTCCCGCCCCCGTCAGTTCCTGACGGACATGCTCCACTTCGCCGCGAAAATCCCGACCGTCCCCGTCCAACGGCGGATGGACCTGGCGGACGTAGCCGCCGCCCGGGAAGCCGTCGCGCGGCGTCCGGGTTGGCCGGCCGTGTTCCTCAAGGCGTACGCCCAGGTGGCCGTCGAGATGCCGCCGCTGCGCCGCGCCTACGTCGCCCTGCCCTGGCCGCACCTGCGCGAGTACCCGCGAGCCGTCGCAACCCTCGCGGTCGAGCGCGAGTACGACGGCGAGCCGTGCGTGTTCTTCGCTCGAATGAGCGACCCAGCGGAGCTGCCGCTCGCGGAAGTCCACGCTCGCATCCGCCACGTCGCCGAGGCCCCGGTCGAAGACGTGCCGACGTTCCGCAAGATGCTGGCGTTCGCCCGGTGGCCACGGCCGGTGCGGCGGGGCCTGTTCTGGCTCGGGCTCAACCTGCCCCGCACCCGGCCCGGGCAGTTCGGCAGCTTCGCGCTGAGCGTCTACTCCTCGCTCGGGGCGGAGTCCCTGCATCCGCTCTCCGTGCTGACTTCGACCCTCAATTACGGCGTCATCGGCCCCGACGGGCGGGTCTGGGTCCGCCTCGTGTACGACCACCGCGTGTTCGACGGGGCGACAGCCGCCCGGGCGCTCCGCCGGCTCGAAGAGGTATTGGCCGGCCCGATCCTGGCCGAGCTGCGCGAGATGGCCGCCGACGACCCGGCCACGGCCCACCCGCCCGCGACTGTCCCCCGGCGGGTCAGGCATCAACGGCCTGGGGCACCGCAGCCGTAGCCGTACGGACGAACCGGGTGGATCGCCGCGAGCGGGTGTTTACGATGCCCGTGACTTCGCCGGCATGCCCTTTCCCATCTTGGCCGGCTTCGGCAGCAGCGACTTGAGCGACTCGCCCGACGGGTCCTGGATTTGGACGGCGACCCCCACGGCCACCAGCGTCGCCAGCGCCAACACGACCGCCACCGGCCAGGCGCGCAGCGACTCGACGCCGTCGTCGGCCGGCGGCCGCAGCACCATGCTGCGCAAGAACAACGGCACCGGCCCAGCCCCCGGCGGCCGCGGCGGCACCAGC
>CAZNSL010000455.1:0-5346 GCA_964574975.1 uncultured Alcaligenaceae bacterium
GTCAGCGCTTTGCCGAGCTTCGTCATGGGTATTCCTCTTTCTCCCCTCTCCCGCAAAGCCGGGAGAGGGGAGACAAATTACCGCTCCTGGACCTTGGCCCGAATCTCTTGCTCGAGCTTCTGGTTGGCCGCCATCGTCAGGGCGAATTCTTGTTGCAGTGCGAACAGGCGGTTCTGCAGGTCCACGAGTCGGGCCAATTCCTCGGTCGCCAGTTTCGTCTGGGTCTCGATTCGCTTCTCGTAGTCTTTGCTGCCGTTGGCATCGTCGCGGCGAGCGTTGCGCTGGGTGACGTGCGTGGCCAGAATCGCCTTCTGGGCATCGACCTTGGCCTGGTACTCGTCGAGCTTACGGGCCAGGGACGTGATCTCCGGCATCTCGGCCTGGTATTGGCGGACGAAGTGGGCACGCTCGTCGGCGATCATCGCCTTGTAGCGTTCGGACATGTCGGCGAGGTTCTTCGCCTGCCGAGCGACCGCCTGCGTGTACTCCTCGATGCCGACGACCTTCTGCACGTGTCCGCGCCACTCCGGCCGGCGATCGACGTTCACCAGCAAGTCGGCGACGCTGCGGCGGCGCTCGCTATAGTCGCGCTTGCCGCCGTCGGGACGTTGGACGCTGAACGCCCGCTGGAACTCACCCTCGAGTTCGGCGAACAGTGCGTCGGCGGCCGCGGCGTCCTTGACGGCCCGTGCGCGCTGACGAACCGCCTCGCGTGCATCGACGCGGGTTTGCAGCGGCACGAGGTACATCTCGACAATCTTCGCCTTCTCGGCCGGCGTCGCAGCGGCGTCGTATTTGGCTTTCAGTTCGGACAGAGCGGCCTGGACGGCCTCGCTCTGCGTCTTCGGGAAGTTCGGGTCGCCGAAGGCGACGCGCATCGACCCCTTGCTCAGGTCCTCGACGACCGCCTCGCCGGGTTGGCGGAAGCCGGGGTCCTTGTCGTCCACCGGCAAGCCGTGCAGGAGCAGGGCGCGGTGGAAGTGCCCCTGCGACCAAGCGGAACGGCGGTTGTAGTCGAGGGTGGCCAGCGACAGAAACGCCACGGCGGCGAACATGTTGAGGATGGCCAGGATTTTCCCGAACAGCGACATGGCCCTAGTGCCTCCGGCGTGGGTGTGGCGCGGCCGCCGCAGCGCGGCCTTCGGCGTGCCATCTTGGGATTGTGACCGACGCGTTCGAGGGTGACAAGTATTTTCAAGTCCAAGGCGTCTGAGAACGGGCAAGCGAAGCGCCGTCGTGGGCCGGTCGTAGGGTGCGGGGCGGCAGCGTAAGCGGCGGCGTCCATAGCGATTGTACGCGCGCAGGCGCGAAAACGGTCATTTCGGCGCGCATTTTCCCGAACGGGACTTACAATAACTGTAGAAGCCTCGGCTCGCGGCGACCCCCCGACTCCGACGCGCACGGGCACGGAGACTTGTGGACATGCCTCCGAACCCGTCGAAACCCGCCTCTGTACCGACGAGTATCGGCCGCTACGACATCGTGTCCATGATCGCCGAAGGCGGCATGGGGACCGTCTGGAAGGGCCGCTGCCGCGACACCGAACGCATCGTCGCCATCAAGATCGTCCCACCGGCCGCCGCCAAGAACGCCACACTCCTCAAACGCTTCGAGCGCGAGTTCGCCGCCGCCCGGGCGCTCGACCACCCGCACATCGTCAAGGCCATCGAGTTCGACGCCCGCGGCCCGTCGCCGTTTCTGGTGATGGAGTTCGTCGATGGCGAGTCGGTCGGCCAGCGGATCGAGCGCGATGGCCTCATCGCAGAGGACGAGGCGGTGCGGATCGTCGCTCAGGTTAGTCAGGGCCTGCACCGAGCGCACAAGCAGGGGCTGATCCACCGCGACGTGAAGCCGGACAACATCCTGCTCACGACCGAGGGCAACGCGAAGCTGACCGACCTGGGGCTGGTGAAAGACGCCGGCGACGACTACAACCTGACCCGCACCGGCCGCGGGCTGGGCACGCCGTACTTCATGGCCCCGGAACAGTTCCGCGACGCCAAGGGGGCCGATGTCCGCTGCGACGTGTACTCGCTCGGCGCGACGCTGTACATGATGGTGACGGGCGTGCTGCCGTTCGGCAACTGCTCGGCGCTCGACTGCTTCATGCGCAAGATGCGCAACGAAATCACCGCGCCGCGGCAGGTCGTGCCGACGCTTTCGGAACGGATCGACTGGGCGATCCTGCGGGCGATGTCGGCGGACCCGGACAAGCGGCCGGCGACCTGCCGCGAGTTCGTCGAGGACTTGCTCGGCCGGAGCACGCGGCCGGCCGCCGTGGAACGCGAGTCGGGCGACGCCGACGTGTGGTATCTGGTCTACAAGGACGACGAGGGCGAGACGCATACGGTCAAGGGCGGCACCGAGGCCATCCGGCGGGCGCTGCGCGAGGGCTTTTTGGGCGAGGCGGAGAACGTGGTCGCGTGCCGGCAGAAGCAGGGGCCGTTCGTCGCCCTGCGGACCTACCCGGAGTTCCGCGACTTGTTGGTGGTGCCGGCGGCGCTACCGACGCCAGGCACGACGCCCTCGAAGGTGACGCCGCCGCCCTCGTCGGGCCGCTGGCCGGGCCGGACGACGCCGACGAGCGGCCCGCCGTCGGGCGGGCGGGTGCCGTCGCCGTCGGAGCGCCGCCCGGTGCCGCGCGACCCGTCGTCGGCGACGCACCGGGCGCTCTTGGACGTGCCGGCCGACGGATCGAGCCAGCGCCTGCCGCACATCCCGCTCGTGGCCGGCCGGCGACCGACGGCGGAATTGCTGATGTGGGGCGTGGTCTTCTTGGTGGCGCTGGCGACGGCGTTCGCCGTGTACTACCTGATGCCGCGGTGACCCATTGAGCCCGACGCGCCAGCGAGGGAATCGTCGTTGCCACGCTGGCGCGTCGGGCTGAATGGTCATTAATTCCGCAGCTTCTGCTGCTTGAGCAACTCATCGACCCAGCGGCGGTCGTCGTCCTCCAAGCGCACCGGCGGTTCGGCGGCGTAGTCGATCTGCGAACCGTAGCCGCTCTGGTCGTAGCAGCTCGAAAATGCAGCCTGCAAATCGACGACCGTGTCGTTCTCCTTCGACCCCAGCGGCAGGCGGAAGCGCGGCAGGCGCTTCTGGAGAGTGGCGGTGTAAATCTCGTAGCGATCCGGCTGGCTGGCCCGCGTCACGGTGACGGCGTAGTCCCACTCCGGGAGGCCGTCGCGCGAGTAGTCGAGCGTCGGCGTCCCGCTCAACACCAGGTCGATCTCGACGAGGTTGGCCCCGGCCGACTTTGCGTCCTGCCGTTTGGCCAGGTAGGCGGCCCGGCCCTCCGGCGTGTTCTTGTTCGCCGGGCTGACGACCTCGATCAACGCGACCAATCGGCTGTCGCCGCGCGGCCGAACCTCGATGTACTCCTCGGTGTGATCCTCGCGCAGGACCGACGTGAACAGTGCCATCTCGCTCTGGTAGTGGCGCTGGCCGGCGCGGGCGCGGAAGCGGTCCACGAGCGTCGGCAAGAGGATGCGATACAGGCAGGCGACGAGCTGGTGCTGGAACGCGGGCCACAGCTTCGCGTCTTCGAGGAAGGGGTCCATTCCTGGAAAGGGACTCGGCATGGCGCGGCACTCCGGCAAGGTGCTCCCACGGGCAAGGTGAGGCGGACTCCGAGGGAGCGCTCATTGTAAGCTCGGCGCACGGCGGATGCAAAGAGTTGCAGCCCAAAACCAGTGACGCCGCGAGCCGAGCTTGCGAGTCGATCGCCTGGTTTTGTGACCATTCGGAGCCTCGCGGGCGCGCAGCACACCTTGGCAGCTAGGCGGGGCAAAACCGTCAGGTTGCGTAGATTCCGCTTGACGAGGCCCACCAAATCTGCGACGACGGATAGTAGAGGATTCACCATGGAGTACCGGTACGCGACCGGATTTCGCCGGCGGGAGACTCGCCCCGCCCGGCGAATCGTCGCGTCGTCGGCCCGTGAGGCATCTGGGGGAGGCACCTCGACACCATGCTCCGCTACACCTGCGACGTTTGCGGCAAGGAACTGCGGCAAGGCGACGACAGCCGCTACGTCGTCGAGATCGAAGTCTACGCGGCCCACGATCCCGCCGAACTGACCGAGGCCGACCTCGACCAAGACCACATGGACGAGGTCAGCCAGATGCTACAGGAAATGGAAGACAACGGCACCGAACCGGACGCTGGCCCGCCCGCCTTCAAGAAGCTTCGGTACGACCTCTGCCCGTCCTGCCACAAGAAATTCCTGCGCGATCCTCTGAACAAAGAGGCCATGCAGAAGTTCCACTTCAGCGAAAATTGACGAACGACCGCCCGCCGTCCGTACAATGAGCGCTGTCTGTTATTCCCCCACCCGCGCCGCCCGGCGCGTGGCGGGCGCGGACCGCCGGCATCCGTTGCCGGCCCGGCCCGGACGACGGGATACCTAACGGATTGCCGCGCGGCCCCTCCGCGCCCCGCTCGCCGGCGACCGGCACCGCACCTGCCCACCGCGGCGTCGCGGCGAACATCGAGGTGTCGCACCATGTTATCCCGTCGCGTCCTTTGCCTCGCTGCCCTCCTCGCGGCCGGCACTGCCAACAGTGCGTCCGCCAACTACCTGCTGACGCCGTTCGGCGGGTACGTCGGTTCCTTCAACGCGTATTCCCCTGGCATCGGGTACGGCCACAACCCGTACTATCTGGCGGGCGGTTACGGCGTTGGCGCTCCGTTCGCGTACAACAATTGGGCCGGGCCGTACGGCTACGGCTACGTGCCGTCGTTCGCGCATTCCCGCTTCGGCTACTATGGCGGCAGTTATGGCGGCATCCTGCCGTACTCCCCCTTCGGCTACACCGCCCCGAGCCGGTATTACGGATTCTCGGCGTATGGCTACGGGTTTGCGCCGTATTCGAACTACCTGCCATTCACCGGGTATTACGGCTCGGCGCTGAACGCCTACGGAGCCGGCTTCGACGGGTCGAACGGCTACCTCGCTTACGATCCCGGCCCGTCGGTCGGCTACTACCGTGGGCCGTCGTCGTACGTCTCCAACGAGCCGCCGACGCCGCCGACGAAGGCGATCGTCGACGTCGAAGTGCCGGAGGGTGCGAAGGTGTGGTTCGGTGGCGTCGAGACGAAGCAAACCGGCACGAAGCGCAGCTTCATCTCGCCGTCCCTCACGGGCATGAACCAGTACTACAAGTACGAGATCAAGGCGGTCTGGACGGAGGACGGCAAGCCGGTCGAGCGAACGCAGACGGTGTACGTCAAACCGGGCGAGCGGTCGAACGTGATGTTCCTCAAGGGCGCGATGGCCGCAGCGCGGTAATCGGAATTCGCCACAGATAAACACAGATGAACGCGGACGAAGACAGATGCAATTCT
>CAZNSL010000456.1:0-2694 GCA_964574975.1 uncultured Alcaligenaceae bacterium
GTCGGGAGTTCGGGCATGACGAGTGACCGTCGTCGATCGGCCATGTGGCTCGGACCGCTCCTCGCGGCCTCGCTGATGCTGGGCTGCCAGCAGAAGATGGCCCGGCAGCCGAGCTACAAGCCGCTGGAACCGGCCACGTTCTTCCCGGACGGTCAGTCGGCGCGGCCGCTGGTCCCCGGCACCGTGGCCCGCGGGCACCTGCGCACCGACCTGGCTCTGTTCACCGGCAAGACCACCGCGGAAATCCGCGATTGGACCCGCCCGGCGGCCATCGTCGGCGCGGCCGACCGGGGCGGGTTGGCGGCGGCAGTCGTCGCCGTGGCCACGGCGGCCGACTACGTCGATACCGTGCCATTTCCGGTCACCCGCGATGTCCTGCGCTACGGTCGAGACCGCTTCACGATCTACTGCGCGGTCTGCCACGACCCCCTCGGCACCGGCCGGGGGAAGATCGTCGAGCGCGGCTACACGGCACCGCCGTCGTACCACATCGAACGGTTGCGTCAGGCTCCGGTCGGTTACTTCTTCGCCGTGATGACGCACGGCTACGGGTCGATGCCGTCCTATGCCGCGCAGGTGCCGCCGCGCGATCGCTGGGCCATTGCCGCGTACATCCAGGCGCTGCAACTGAGTCAGCATTATCCGGAGAAGGACGTGACGGACGCGATGCGTCGGGAGTGGAAGCCATCGGGTCCGCCGATGCCGGGGGAGGGGCAGCATCCATGAGTGGCTACCCCACGACGGAACGAGCGGATTCGGAGCGGGTGTTGCGCTGGTCGTTCGGCGCGGGGGCCGTCGCCCTGGTCGTCTGCGTCGTCGGTGCCTTCTTCGATCCGGCCCAGTTCTTTCGCGCCTACCTGGCGTCGTACCTGTTCTACCAGGGGATCGGCCTGGGCTGTCTGGCGATCCTCATGATCTACTACGTGACGGGCGGAGCCTGGGGGTTCCTGATCCGGCGCTTCCTCGAGGCGGGCACGCGGACGCTGCCGCTCTTGGCGCTGCTCCTCATCCCCGTCGGCATTGGCCTGCGTTACCTGTTCGTGTGGGCGCGGCCGGAGGCGGTCGCGGCCGACCCGAACCTGCAATGGAAACAGGTCTACCTGAACGTGCCGTTTTGGTGGGTGCGGGCAGTCTTCTACTTCGCGGTGTGGCTGACCTTCGGCTACTTCCTCAACGCCTGGTCGCGGCGGCAGGAGGAAACCGGCGACGCCCGCTACGCCCGGCTCCTGGAGAACTTGAGCGGTCCGGGCCTGGTGGCCTACGGCATCTGCATGCACTTCGCGGCCGTCGATTGGATCATGTCGCTGCAAACGGCGTTCAAGTCGAGCATCTACGGCCCGCTGGTGGCGTCGGGGCAAATCCTGTCGGGCATGGGGTTGGTGCTGGTGATGCTCGCCTGGCTATCCCCCCGCCCGCCGCTGGGCGATGTCGTTTCGGCCAAGACGCTCAACGACCTCGGCAACCTGTTGCTGGCCTTCCTGGTCATCTGGGCCTACCTGGTCTTTTTCGAGTTCATGCTCATTTGGATCGCCAACCTTCCGCACGAGATACTCTGGTACCTGGACCGCTCGCGCGGCGGCTGGCAGTGGGTTGCCTGGGCACTCTTCGTCTTCCACTTCGCGGTGCCGTTCGTCCTGCTGCTGGCGCGGCCGGTCAAGCAGAGCCGCGTGGCACTGGCCGGAGTGGCCGGCCTGGTGCTGTTCCTGCACCTCGTATTCCTCAACTGGCAGATTCTGCCGGCCTTCGCGGCGACCCGACTGACCGATCACTGGATGGACTTTCTCATGCCGGTCGGTCTGGGAGGAATCTGGTTCGGCTATTACCTGTGGCAGTTGGAGAGTCGTCCCCTGCTGCCGGAACACGACGAGAATCGGACGCATGCGCTCCTGCTCCGCCAAGAAGACCTGGCGGAGGCGGAGCGGGAGGCAGCGATGTCGCATGGTTGAAGAAAACCGCCAATCCCCGCAGGGGCCGCCCCCGGCCGAAGCCAACCGCGCCGACGAGCGCGACGGGCTTCTGAACCCGGCGGTGCGCTACGAACGCTCCGACGCGAGCTTCCCTTGGATCCTCGGCATCCTCATCGGTGCCCTGGTCGTCGCGTTCGTGATATTTTTCGCGGTCCTGCGTTTGTTCGACCACTTCCGTGCTCGCGAAGCGATCGTCAAACGATCCCAATTCCCCGCGACTCCCAGCGCCTCCGAGTCGTTGCCGCCCGAACCGCGGCTGGAGCAGATCAACCGCATGGCGGGTGTCGAGAAAGGCAACGTCACCCTCCGGCACGAACAGAAGGAAGCCATCCTGCACAGCTACGGCCCCGCCGAAGAGGGCTTCGTCCACATCCCGATCGACCGTGCGATCGATCAACTCGCCGAGCGGCTGGCGGCCCGCGCGAAGCGGCCGACGCCGGAACAGTCGCGGCGGCAGAACGGACTTGTGGGCGGCGGCGAGCCGAACTCCGGGCGGATGTTCCGAGGGACCACACATGACTAACTCCGCGACGAGACTTCTGCCCTGGCTCCTGCTGCCGCTGCTGGCCGTCGCCGCGGGGCGGGCCACCGCCCAACTGCCATCGTCGCTCGAGGGCGTCGGCTTCGACCAGCGACTCAACGAACAGGTGCCGCTCGACGCCGAGTTCCGCGACGAGGCTGGACGGACCGTGAAGCTGGGCGATTACTTCGGCGATAAGCCGGTCAT
>CAZNSL010000456.1:2704-5321 GCA_964574975.1 uncultured Alcaligenaceae bacterium
TGGCCTACTACCGCTGCCCCATGCTCTGCACCCAGGTGTTGAACGGACTGGTCCGCGCCTTGCTCGACGTGCCGCTGGACCTCGGCAAGGACTTCAACGTGGTGACGGTAAGCTTCGACCCGCGCGAGACGCCGGAGCTGGCCGCCGCCAAGAAGGAGACCTACCTGCTGCGCTACGGCCGGCCCGGTGCCGAGGCGGGCTGGCACTTCCTGACCGGGGAGCAGGCCGCGATCGACCGGCTGACCGAGGCGGTCGGCTTCCGCTACCGCTACGACCCGAAGAACGACCAGTTCGCGCACGCCAGCGGCATCATGGTACTCACGCCGAGCGGGAAGCTGGCCCGCTACTTCTACGACATCAGTTACTCGCCCCGCGACGTGCGTCTCGGGCTGGTCGAAGCGTCGCAAGGCAAGATCGGCACGGCGGCGGACCAGGTCCTGTTGTTCTGTTTCCACTACGACCCGAACGAGGGGAAATACGGCCCAGCGGTGATGAACATCACGCGGGTGGGGGGCGCGCTGACCGTGCTGGCGATTGGCGGTCTTTTCGTCGCGCTGTGGCGGCACGACCGTCGTCGGGCGCTGCGGGCGCAGGCGACGTAGCGGCGACGCGGATCCGCATCGCTATCCGGGCGACGCCGTACGAGGACGACACATGCTTGCCGACAACATCATCTGGTTTCCGCGCGAAGGCTCGACGACGGCCCATGCCGTCGATGAACTGCTCTTCTTCCTGCTCGCGGTTTGCGGCTCGGTCGGGATGCTGGTCGCGTTCCTGTTGTTCTACTTCTCGATCCGCTACCGCCGTCGCCCGGGCCAGGCCGCCCCTCCATCGCCGGCCAATAACCTGCCGCTGGAGTTGTTTTGGACGCTCACGCCCATGGCGATCTTCGTCATCTTTTACGTGTGGGGCGCGACGGTTTACTTCGGTGCCTACCGCGCTCCCGACGACGCCACCGTCATCTATGCCCAGGGGAAGCAGTGGATGTGGAAGTTCCAGCACCCCGAGGGCCAGCGCGAGATCAACGAACTGCACGTCCCGGCCGGCCGCCCCATCAAAGTGTTGCTGACCTCCGAGGACGTGATCCACAGCTTCTTCGTGCCGGACTTTCGGGTCCACATGGACGTCCTGCCCGACCGTTACACGTCGGTCTGGTTCGAGGCGAAGACCCCCGGCGACTATCGCTTGTTCTGTTCGCAGTACTGCGGCACCAACCATGCCGGGATGATCGGCACCGTCCGCGTCCTGAAGCCGGCCGACTACCAGCAGTGGCTGAGCGGTCGCGCCGAAGGCTCGCTGGCGCTGGAGGGGCGCAAGGTCTTCCTCAAATACCGCTGCGTCAGTTGCCACAGCGCCGACGAGCGCTCTCGCGCCCCCGTGCTGGAGGACCTGTTCGGCAGCCGCGTCCGCTTGACCAACGGGGAGTCCACGATCGCGGACGAGAGCTACATCCGCTCGTCGATCCTGTACCCCGGCACCCGGATCGTCGAGGGTTGGCAGAACATCATGCCCAGTTTCAAGGGGCAGGTGAGCGAGGAGGAGATCGTCGAATTGATCGCCTTCATCAAGTCGTTGGGGCGCGGCCAGACGCCCACGCGCGTCGAGGACTTCCCGCCGCCGGTCGCAACGCCTCCCATCACCCCCCGCAAGGAGCAGCCGTGAGTACCGCCACCCTGGAGCCGAGCGTCCGGCCCACGCCGCACGCGGAGCCGTCGGAGAACTACCTCAACGCCACGCGCGGCGTTCTGTCCTGGTTGCTGACCAAGGACCACAAGCGCATCGCGTTGCTCTACCTGATTACCGTGACCGCCATGTTCTTTATCGGCGGCGTCGCCATCACCATCGCGCGCCTGAACCTCATGACGCCGCGCGGCGGGCTCGTCGAAGCCGACACCTACAACAAGCTGTTCACGGCACACGGCATCATCATGGTCTTCTTCTTCCTGGTGCCGGTGGTGCCGGCGGTCCTGGGCAACTTCCTGTTACCCCTGATGATCGGTGCCAAGGACCTCGCCTTCCCGCGCATCAACCTGGCGAGCTGGTACCTGTTCGTCATCGGTGGTGCCTGGACCTTGTTCGCCATCCTCGCCGGCGGCGTCGATACCGGCTGGACCTTCTATACGCCGTACAGCACCAACTCGTCGCACACCAACGTGATCCCGGCCATGATCGGGGTCGTCATCGCCGGCTTCTCGTCCATCTTCACCGGGTTGAACTTCATCGTGACGACGCACAAGATGCGCGCTCCCGGTCTCACCTGGTGGCGGCTGCCGATCTTCGTCTGGACCCTCTACGCCACCAGCTTCATTTTCCTGCTGGGGGTTCCGGTGCTGGCCATGGCGATCGTCCTGGCCATCCTTGAGCGCTGGTTGCACATCGGCGTCTTCGACCCGGCCTACGGCGGCGACCCGCTACTGTTCCAGCATCTGTTCTGGTTCTACTCGCACCCCGCCGTCTACATCATGATCCTGCCCGGCATGGGAATCGTCAGCGAGGTCCTCCCGTGCTTCGCGCGCAAGAACATCTTTGGCCACACGGCCGTTGCCTACTCGAGTATCGGCATCGCGGTGCTGAGCTTCTTCGTGTGGGCGCACCACATGTTTGTCGCCGGCCAGGC
>CAZNSL010000457.1:0-5289 GCA_964574975.1 uncultured Alcaligenaceae bacterium
GCCGCCCGCCCGCGGGCCGACCTGCGCGACCGCGTGGCCGCCGACCTCGACGCCGCCCGCGACCTGCCGGGGGCCGACCCCGCCTTCGACGGCGCGGCCGGGGCCACCATGTTCGACCTGCCGGGCAGCGACGACCAGACGCTCACCGTGCTGCTCGCGCGCGATAACCTGCGGCTGGTGCCGGCGCAATCGCTGGTGCGAATCGCCAGCCGCTCCGACGGCGACGGCAAACGCTACCTCGGCGTCGTCTCCGCCGGGCCGTTCGCCGAGCCGGACAGCTTGCGCGGCGACGCGCCCGTCCTCGTCACCATGACCGCCCGCGGCGGCAGTTACCGGCCGCCGTTCCACGGCCGGGTGCAAGTGACGCTGCTCGGCGAGGAGTTGCCCGACGGCACGCTCGCGCCGCCGCGCTGGCGGCCGCTGCCGGGCAGCCCCGCGTTCGTGCTGCCCGATGCCGAGTGCGAGCGGCTGTTGAAGGCGGCCGGCGACCTGCGGCTCGGCCTGGCGGTCGGGCACGAGCGCGTCGTCGTCGGCGTGCCGAGCGACCGCAAGGACGTGCTGCCGCGGCACACGGCCATCCTCGGCACCACGGGCGGCGGCAAGTCGAACACGGTCGCCCGGCTGGTGCAGCAGGCGCAGGCCGCGGGCCTGGCCGTGGTCTTGCTCGACGTGGAGGGCGAGTACGCCCGGCTGCACGAGCCGACCGACGACGCGCATGCGCTGCCGATCCTGGCGGTGCGCGGCCTCGCGCCGGCGGGGCTGCCGGCGGACGCGATGCGCGTCTACCACCTGGCCGGCCGCGACACGGCGAACCCGGATCATCCCGACCGCCGGCCGTTTGTCTTGCAGTTCGCCCGGCTGTCGCCGTATACCGCGGCGGAGATCATGGGCCTGACCGAACCGCAGGAGGAGCGGTTCCATCAGGCGTACGGCATCGCCCGCGAACTGCTGCGCGAGTTAAACATCTTTCCGGTGAAGGGCAACGCCGACCAGGAGCGGCTCGCGGTCGAGGTGGACGAGTTCGAGCGCGGCTACCCGCGGCTGACGCTATCGATGCTGATCGACGTGGCCGGGGCGTGTCTGCACCACATCGAGCGCGCCCCGAAGGAGCGGAAGAAGTCGGAGGAACTGGTCGAGGAGTCGGCCGGCGGCTTCGAGCCGTTCTGCGACGAGTTCAAAACGCCCGCGGCCAAGGCGGCCCTCAAGCGCCGCGTGGCCGCGACGCAAATCCCGCCGAACGCGATCTCGTGGAAGGCGCTCTTGGGTCGGCTGCACCGGCTGAACCGCCTGAAGGTCTTCGACCGCGATCCGTCGGGCGCGAAGCCGATGGCGTACAGGCACCTTCTGGAACCGGGCCGAGTGTCGGTGATCGATCTGTCGGACACGGCGCTCTCGGAGTTGTCGAACCTGGTGATCGCGGACATCTTGCGCGGCGTGCAGGACGAGCAGGACGCGGCGTATCAGGCGTTCGAGCGCCGCGAAGGCACGGCCCCGCCGAAGGTGTTGATCGTCATCGAGGAGGCGCACGAGTTCCTGAGCGACGAACGGATCGGCAAGATGCCGGTCCTGTTCGAGCAAGTGGCGACGATCGCCAAGCGCGGGCGGAAGCGTTGGCTCGGGTTGGCGTTCGTGACGCAGTTGCCGGGCCATTTGCCGCGACAGGTGTTGGGTCTGTGCAACGGCTTCGTGTTGCACAAGCTGACCGACCCGTCGGTGGTGTCGATGCTCAAGAAGTCGGTCGGCGGCATCGACGAGGGCCTGTGGGGCCGGTTGCCGACGCTCGCGCCGGGGCAGGCCGTCGTCAGCTTCCCGCACATGCTCAAGCCGTTACTGGTGAGCGTGGACCCGTCGCCGGCGAAGCTGCGGCTGGCGGAGTGAGGCTTACCAGCCGCCCGCGAAGACGCCCGGATCGACGTGGAAGAACTTGGCCAGCCGTCCGACGTGTGACGGGTTCAGCTTCCGCCGCCCCGACAGGAGGGCCGACACCGTGGACTCCGCGATGCCCGTCGCCCGCGCGACCTCGGCCTGTGTCGCGTCCCGCGCTTCCATTAAGTGGCGCAACACCTCCGCGCCGGTCGCGTCCGGGATCGGCACATTCTCGGCTTCGTACTGCTCGATGAGCGTCGAAAGCACGTCGAGGTATTCTTGCTCCCCGGTATCGAGGTCATCGCGGTCGGTCAACTCGTCGATGACGGCGGCGGCACGGTCGAGGTGCGCATCGTCACGGATAACTTTCAGCGGGAAGCGCAGCACCCATTCGAGGTACTTGTCGGCCGCAGGCCCGGATTTCTTCGTCTTCGCCACGCCGCCCTCCGCGAGTCGCTCAATCATCTTTCCACTTGCCGACTTCGTACTCCGCGTGCGTCAGGACGTGCCGCACGTAGAGCTTGCCGCGGTCGAAGTGAATCGCCGCGATCAGCCGGTACTTGTTGCCGCCGACGTTGAACACGGTGAACTTCCCAACCTGATCGGCGGTGCGGTACGTCGCCCGCACGTCGGCGAAGCTCGTCCAGTCGGCCGATTTCGCGACCCGGAACCACGCCTTCAACGACGGCTCGGCGTCCGCGTGAACCGCCCAAAACTCTCGCAATCTCTTCCGCGAGATGACGTGCATCTGCGATCGATCGCCTTCCCCTCGGCTTGGTAAAAGTAAGACGTTGTCGCATCTTCGCAAATTGCGAAGGACGAGTCAAGCCCGAAGGAAACACGCCATGACTGCCACCGCGACCGCCACCGACCTAATCCCCCTGCGTGCCTTGAACCAGGTCGGCTACTGCGAACGACTGTACTACCTCGAATACGTCGAAGCGCTCATGCGCAACAACGAACACGTCGAGGACGGCCTGTTCCTGCACCGGCGCGTCACCGACCCCGCCCTCGAAGCGCGGCCACGCAAGGACGGCGACGCCTTCCACACCCGCAGCGTCCGACTCTCGTCCGAACGCCTCGGCCTCACTGGCGTCCTCGACCTCGTCGAAGAGTCCGGCGGCGACATTCAGCCCGTCGAGTACAAGCGCTCCAGCGCCCCGCGCGACGACGCCGGCCGGCCCACGTTTTGGGACAACGACGCCCTGCAACTGTGCGGCCAGGCCCTCCTGCTCGAAGAGGAGTACGGCCGGCCCGTTAGCCGCGGCGTCCTCTACTACGCCGGGTCGCGCGAGCGCGTCGGCGTCGCCATCGACGACGCTTTGCGCGCCCGCACCCGCACCGCCATCGACCGCATCCGCGACCTCGCCGGCCGCGACGCGCCACCGGAGCCGCTGCCGTCGGAGCTGCGGCACCGCTGTCACGGCTGCTCGCTCGTCACCGTCTGCCTGCCGGAAGAGACGCTGTTTCAACTCGAAGTCCGCGACCGGCCCGCCGACGCTACGCCGCCGGCCGGCGTCACCCGCGTCGTGCCGCAGTCCGACGACGGGGCGGTCGTCTACCTGCAGGAACCCGGCTCCCACGTCGGCAAGCGCAGCGAACACCTCGTCGTTCGCAAGGACAACGCCGTCCTCAACCAGATACCGCTGGCGGCCGTGCGCCAGGTCGTCGTCTTCGGCAACGTGCAGGTCTCGACGCAGGCGCTGGAGACCTTGGCCACGCGCGAGGTGCCGGTCGTCTACTTGACCGGCTACGGCCGGTTCGTGGCCGCGCTGATGCCGGCCCCGACCAAGAACGTCGCGTTGCGGGCCGCCCAGCACCGCCGCTTCGCCGACCCGGCCGAGGCGCTCGCGCTCGCCCAGGCGGCCGTCAAGGCGAAGCTGACCAACCAACGGGCGCTGCTCATGCGCTGCCTGCGCGGCGACGGCGACCGCGGCTCCGACGAGCTGGCCGCCCGCGGGTTGGCCGAGTTGATCCTGCGCGTGGACCGGGCCGAGTCGGCCGACACGCTGCTCGGTCTCGAAGGCCAGGGGGCGGCGCTGTACTTCGGCGAGTTCGGCCGGTTCCTCAAGGCCGACGCCCCCGGCCGGCCGTTCGACTTCCGCGGCCGCAACCGCCGGCCGCCGCGCGACCCGGTCAACGCGCTGCTCTCGTTCGCCTACGCGCTGTTGGCCAAGGACTGCTTCGCGGCCCTGTGCACCGTCGGTTTCGATCCGTACCTGGGCTTCTTCCACGCGGGCCGCCACGGTCGGCCGTCCTTGGCCCTGGACCTGATGGAGGAGTTCCGGGCCGTGATCGCCGACAGCGTGGTGCTGACCTTGGTGAACACGCGAGCGGTCGGGGCCGACGACTTCCTGACGTGGCGCGAGGCGTGCCAGTTGACGGAGCGTGGGCGGAAGGCGTTCTTTCAGGCGTACGAGACGCGGAAATCGACGGCCGTGACGCACCCGGTGTACGGGTACAAGATGACGTACTCGCGGATGGTGGAGGTGCAGGCGCGGATGCTGGCGGCGTACGTGCGCGGCGACGTGCCGGCGTACCAGGGCTTCACGGTGCGGTGACGCGAACGCTTTCGTTTCGCGTTTCGCGGTTTCGGGGTGTGGGTGGGTGAAACGAATCCATCGTTGCGTGAAACGTGGCGAAACGTGCAACGAATCCGGAGGGCGGCGGGCCGTGGACAGTTGGATCGTGGCCTACGACATCAGCGACCCGAAGCGGCTGCGGAAGGTAGCGCGGGCGTGCGAGGACTACGGGTTGCGCAAGCAGTTATCGGTGTTTTTGTGCCGGTTGAGTGCAACCGACTTCGTAAAACTGCGCAATCGACTGTACGATTTGATCGACTTGCAGGCGGATCAGGTGCTATTCGTGCCGCTCTGCGGCAAGTGCGTACGGGAAATCGAGGCGCTGGGCCGCCCAACAGAACCGGCCGACGCCCGCGACGCGGTGATCGTGGTGTGAGGGTTCGGGTCAGAAGAGGGTCTCGAACCCGGCGGCGGCGAAGTGCTTGTCGTTGGTGAACGCCTGGGTCAGCCCGAGGCGGCGCATGACGGAGAACGACACGTGATCGACGATGCCCGCTTTGCCGGCCTCGCCGCGTTCGTAGGCGTCCCACGCGGCGGCCCAATCGTCGTCGGAGGGGACGATCAGTTGGTTATTGCGCATGAGCCACGTCCTGGCATCGCATACGCGAGGCCGCAGCCGATCGTCGCGTGCCGCGGCGTTGCCGCATTCGAGCAGAATGTACGTCGTCGTCAGCAGCGGCTGCTTCCGGGCCACCAGTTCGCGGAAGACCGGCATCGCGTCGGCGTGCCACTGGTCGGAGGTGTTCCACACTGCCAGCAGGCCGACGGTGTCCAGGAAGACGGGGTTGTAAACGCTAGCCAAGAAGTGCAGCGCCGTGCTAGCCAAGAAGTGCAGCGCTCC
>CAZNSL010000458.1:0-5289 GCA_964574975.1 uncultured Alcaligenaceae bacterium
ATCTCGATGCGTCGCCTAGCAAATTGGTCAATGGCTATCGCCAACGCTGCGGTCGTGGGCCTTGTCGGTGCCGCGTTGCTCGGGGCGGCTGGGTGTCACCGCGGCCCGTTCGCGCCGAGCAAGGCTGATCTCTTGGCCAAGGCCCAGGAGGCCAAGGATCGGCCGAGCCTCGAGAAGGCTCTGGGCCGCCCGGACGACGTGAACAAGTTCGGTCCGATCGAGACCTGGACCTACCGGGCAAGGGACGGCGAGCTCAAGTTCACGGTGGCCGGAGAGACGATCGTGCTCACCCGTACGGGCGACGCGAATCCGGCTCCCTGATTCGAGGCCAAGGGTAGCCGGGGACCAGATGATCCTTCGGCCGTCCGGGGCGGATCGTTGCCGTGTCACATCCCGTCGCGCCACAGCCCGCGGTCCTGCCGGCGGGCCTCCCGTTCGAGCCCCCGCAGTCGGTCGGAGTACTTGACATTCGGTGGGATGGTCATGGTGCGCGCGTAGCCGTCGCGGACCAGGTTGGCGTTGAACAGGCTGCCGTCGTCGAGCCAGACCCAGGCGAGCAAGCGCCCATACTTGTCACGCTCGCGGACATCGAGCTCGAGGCGCACGCTTTGGCCGTCGAGCCGCTCCAGGGTGTAGCTGGTGGCGCGCCGGCCGAGAGCGAGGATCGTCTCCTGGTCGCGATGCCGCCGGCGCGCGTCACGGTCGAGCTTGGGACCGGGGTGCGCCTCGGGCGCATCGACTCCCAGGAGCCGCACGCGTACGGAGCGCGTGTTGCGCCCTTGACGGGGTCCGCGGGCGCCACGACGGTCGGCCGAGCTCTCCGATACCGAATGGCCAGAGACCTCGAAGGCGACGTCCAGGGTATCCCCGTCGATGACGTGGACCACGCGTGCCGGAATGACCTCCCGTGGTGTCGGGAGTGCCGCCGATGGGGACCCCGACGGCCCGGCGCGATCCGCGGGGCGGTCGGGGGCGTGCGCCGCGAGCGGATCGTCGGCGGGTGGGATGGCGTCGTGATGCGTCGGCCCGCAGGCCAGAAGGCCCGCGACGGCGGCCACCACGAGCCGCACGGCCGGGCTCAGGGGGCGGATGGCGATGGCTCTCGACGCCATCATCGGCCGCGCACGAAGACGACGACCAGGTTGTTCGCTGGCATTTGGATCACCTCGCTCGAGTCGAGACCCAGACCCGCCGCCTCGCGCGTGACGTGGGCGAGGTCGCGGACGCCCCACTCTGGGTTGCGGCGGCGGAGGTCCGCGTCGAATGCCGCGTTGCTCGGCGCGGTGTGGCGCCCGCCGATCGCAAACGGGCCATAGAGGAATAGGCTGCCTCTGGGTGCCAGAACCTGCGCGGCGCACCGCAGGAGGCCGGTCGTCGCAGCGACCGGCGCGATGTGGATCATGTTGGCGCAGAATACCGCGTCGACGGAGATCGCGGGCCAGGAAGCGGCTCGGCCAGCGTGGCAGACATCGAGAACGAAGGGGGCGTCCACCTCCTCGAGTCCGTGGGTGTGAGCTGCGATGCTCGCCAGCGCCGTGGGGTCGACGTCGCTCGGCAACCAGTGCGCCACGCCCAGGCGCGGCGCGAGGTAGGCGGCGTGCTCGCCGGTGCCGCTGGCGATCTCGAGAACCGTCGCGCCCGGCGCGATGCGTGTAGAGAGCACCTCGCGCAGCGGCTCTCGGTTGCGCTCGGTGGCAGGAGCGTGGCGAGCGGCGTCACCGGACCCAGGCGGGTTCATTGGTCGAGCCAAGCCCCTCATTGGCTCCCGGTCAACTCGACGGGCCCTCTGGATCTGGTAGCTCTCGCGGGGGAGGAATGGCCCTGATGAGACGTTCGATTCCGATCGCTCGGGCGAGGACGAGCGGCGTGGTGCTGGCGATCGCCGCGGTGGCTGTGGTCGCGCTCGTCCTGGGCGGGGGCCGGGCGCGAGCCGGCGACGAGATCGACTGCAAGGCGGCGGAGGCGGACCAGACGGAGCTGACCCGCCTGATGTGCCCGATCAACCGGGAATGGAAGACGGTGTTGGACGGCTTCGAGAAGCCCGATCGCTACGCGGCGCTGGCAGAGACCGTGGCGAGCATGCGCAAGAAGGTGGGCCAGGCGGCCGACGTGCTGCCTCGCGACGTTCGCAAAGAGGCGGATGCTGCCGATCGCGCCGCGGCGAGCGCCGACTATCGAACGCGCATCGAGGAGCTGGGGGCGAAGCTCGACGATCTGCGCGCCGCCTTCGAATCCGGTGCTGCAGACAAGATCAAGGAAGATATCGCCGCGATCAAGAAGATGAAGAAATCGGGCCACGACAAGTACAATACCGAGGGTGATTTCTGAGACTCGTCCCCTGCACCTGGCGGCGGCGTGGCTTCGCCGCCACCACGATCGTCGCCGCCGTCGTCCTGCGCGTGGCGATGCCGCGGCCTGCGGTCGCTTCGCCGAATCACTGCCCCGTGCCCGCGCTCCCGCTGCACAAGTTCTCGCGCGTACCGGCATCGGCGAGGCAGGTTCCGCCGGGTATCCTGCGTACGATCGAGCTCGAGTACACGAGTAGGATCCGGCCGATTTTCGAGGAGAAGTGCTTCGCCTGTCACGATCCCGAGCGATCCGTGCCGTGGTACGGCCGCATCCCGGTGCCGTGGTTCGGCAACCCCGTCGAACGTGACGTCGTGGACGGCCAGCGCTTCGCCGATCTCGTGGCGCCGACGATCGCCAACGAGGATGACCCCTGGCTCGGGCCGCAGGCGCGAATCCGCGCGATCCGTAGCGTCGTGGAGCATCGCACGATGCCGCCAGACCTCTATGCATTCGTTCATCGGGACTCCCACTTGACCGACGCGGAACGCTCGCTCGTGGTCGACTGGGCCAACGAGAGCCTCGGGAGATTGACGACGGCCGAGGCTCGCATCGCCGAATCGGCTCCGGCCGACGTCGTCGCCGGGCGGCTTCTGCGCAACCGCTGCACCCGTTGCCACAACGAACGGATCCCGGACGGCGATGGGCGAGTGTATCCCTTCAACGACCTCGACCGGTTGCGAGAGGATGAGTTCCTGGTCGGCGATCCGCCCGACGAGGGGAAGCTCTACGAGGTCGTGAAGAAGGGGAAGATGCCGCCGAAGGACCGCGACGAGCCGCTCTCCCAGGAAGAGCGCAAGCGGCTCTTGGAGTGGATCGAGCCACCCGCGCCCGAGTGAGCGCGGGCGGCTCGCGCTGATCGCGCGCTATTCGCCGCAGGACACCACGACGTCGTCGCCGCGCTTCTCGAACGGGGGCTCGAGCGGGTTCGGCGCCGGGTCATCGGCGAGTAGGCGCCCGCAATCGGTGCACTCGACGTTGGTCCAGTTGCGGCTCCCGGTGAGCATTGCCTGGATCCAGCTCGCGACCGTGGGGACGCCGCCGGTGGTGTCGTCGTATACCTTGTTGCTGCCCCACATGGTGTGCCGGGTTCCGGTACCGATGTAGTAGCGATAGTTGTCGGGTACCGCCGCGGCCGTCTCCTGGACTTGGGCACGCATCTGGTCGTGGAACGCGCAGCTCCCCTCCCACCACGTCAAGGCGTGTGCGGGATCGTTGCCGTGCAGCATCAAATTGTAGAACCCGGTCTGGCCGCCGGCACTACCGTCGAACGCAGTGGAGTAGTGGGCCCACTGCGTCTTCGGGAAGTAGTTGGCCACCAGCTTGGTGTAGCCGACGATGCCGGTTCCGTTCTGGAGGACGTCGCGCAGGCCCGGGATGTCGTCGGGTAGGTTGGCCGCGAAGTTCCAGTTGGGGAAGTACTCGTCGAGGAACGACTGGGTGATCACGCCGTTGCCGGCGTCGGCGAGCACGTGGAAGCGCGCCTTCGGCCAGGCCTTGTGGAGCAGCGGCGCGTGGAAGAACGCGCCGTAGGCGCCGGCGCTGGATCCGGTGACGAAGACCTCTTCCGGCTTGGGAAAATTCTCTCGCGCGTATTTTTCAGCGACACGCGCGTTATGATAGCCGCGGTGCTCGACGTGCAGCGGGTAGTCCCGTGCGGCATCGCCGAAGTGGATGTCGCAGCTACAATAGGGCACGAAGACGATGTGCCAGTCTCGGAAGGGGTTGTCGGGGTTGGTGAGATCTACGAACCCCCGCGTACGTCCGTTCGGGTTGTCGGCGCCGTTCGGGTCGACGGTGGCATCGCAGGTCGGAATCGAGCAGGTGAGCTGTTCCCAGCATGCGCCGCCGCCCTGGTAGTAGACGAGGAGCTTGTTCACGGATCCGCGCTTGGCAAAGAAATGGTACGGCGACCCGTTCATGCATTGCGGATAGAGCTCGCGGCCTTCGTATTCGATGGGGCCGACCGGCGAGATCGTGTGGAACTCGCTGTCCGGGGGCAGCGGCGGCGCGGAGTCGTCATCGTCGCTGCAGCCCGCGGCCCACGCGAGGGATACGACGAGAAGCACTGCGCCGAGGCGGTGGATCCGAAGTGTGGAAGGGAGCCGGTTTCGCATCCCGCTCGCCTATCACGCCGGGCGGCGACGAGTCACCCGACCGCTGCGAATTTCGCCGCCACGGGCGTGGCATGAAAGGTGGCCAAGGAGTGATAGGCCAAGGCATGGCCCGGATCATTCTCGTTCACGGAATCTGCCACGGCGGGTGGTGTTGGGAGAGGGTCGTTCCGGCTCTGGTGGCACGCGGTCACTCCCCGGTGGTCGTCGACCTCCCATTGACGGGGCTCGAGGATGATGCGGCAATCGTCCGCAAGGTCCTCGACGCGTCGTCGGAGCCGGCGGTGCTGGTGGGGCATTCGTACGGCGGGCTGGTGATCTCGCGTGCAGCCGAGGGCCGGCGAGACGTAGCGCACCTGGTGTATGTGGCAGCCGTCCTGCTCGATCGCGACGACATATTCTTGACGAGAGCGGCGGAGTTCCCGCTCTCGCCGCTGGGCGCCGGCGCCGTGATGACGGACGGCGTGATCACCGTACCGCCCGGGGTTGCGGTCGAAGCTTTCTACGCGGAGTGCCCGGCGACGGACGCGACAGCCGCGGCGGCACGTCTGCGTCCGGCAGCCATCGCCTGTCTTGCGGCGCCTCCGGAGGGCGAGCCGTGGCGACGCGTCCCGTCGACCTATGTCCTGTGCGAGCGCGACCGGGCGATCGTGCCGGAAGCGCAGCGCTGGATGAGCACTCGCGCGGGTCGCGTCGAGGTCTTCGACACCGATCACTCGCCTTTCTACTCGCAGGTCGAGCGGCTGGTCGAGCTGGTGGCGGAAGCGGCGCGGGCCGCCGAGGTCGACCCCGCGAGTTCCCACGGGCCGTGAGGCAGCGCTTGGCCCCC
>CAZNSL010000459.1:0-5286 GCA_964574975.1 uncultured Alcaligenaceae bacterium
ATCGACTTGATGATGCACAGGTCGTCGGCTCGCTTGGCGAGTTCGGGGAACAGTTCGCTGACGTACTGGCCGCTCTGGCCGTGCTGGCGGAACTTCCACGGCGAGCCGAGCAGTTTCGCGCCCACGAGCCGACCGCGGTTCGACGGCTTGCCGTCGTCGGCCGTCAGACGCGGCTTGTAGTCGAAGGTGTCCATGTGGGCCGGCCCGCCCTCCATGCACAGGAAGATGACCCGTTTGGCCCGCGCCGGATAGTGCGGGGCCTTCGGCGCGAGCGGCCGGTCGGCCGATTTGGCATCCTCGGCTGCGGCGATGGCCGAAAACGCGAGGTAGCCGAAGCCAGAAGCCGTTGTCTGTAACCAGTTACGGCGCGTGTGTGTCGAAAGCATCGGTCGGTCTCTCTTTCGTTGCATTCGTTGCATGCAACCCAATTTAGTTGCACGACCACTCACCCCAAAACCGTGCAACGATGCAACGAATCCACCTGTCAATCAGTGGACGTACAGGAACTCGGCGCTGGCAAAGAGCGCCTGGCCGAACGACGCCCAGGCGTCGCGCTGGCCGCGCTGTGTCGTTCTGCGATTCTTCACGGCATCGAGGTATCTTGTGACGTACTCGCGGGCCGATGCCAGTTCGCTTTCGGTCGGCGGCCGGCCGTAGGCGAGTTGGTAGCCGAGGACCACACGGTCGTCGTCCGCTGGCAGCTTCATCAGTCGGTCGGCAAACGCCTCGGCCGTGTGAATGGCGAACGGGCTGTTGAGCAGATACAGCCCTTGGGCCGGCACCGTCGTCGTCGAACGTTCGGCGACGATCAAGCTTGGCTCGGCGAAGTCGAACAGAGCGAGCGGCTCCGGTAGGCTGTCGCGGACGATCGGCAGGTAGACGCTACGGTGCGTCGCATCCCCTTGGTCGTTTGCAGACCGCTGCCGACGTTGCATGAGCAGGATGTTCCCTTCCCCAATCATCGCTACCGGTGAACCTATCGGCGGCGTGAGGTCGAGCCGGCCGCTGGCGGCCAGCATCGCGTCGCGGATCGCCTCGGCGTCGAGCCGGCGCGGGGCCATCCGCCAGACGAACGTATTGTCGGGGTCCATGTCGTAGCATTTCTCGTCGATGTCGGAACTCAGGCGGTACGCCCGGCTCAAGACGAGTTGGCGGACGAGCTTCTTGACCGACCAGCCTTCGTGCACGAAGCGCACGGCGAGGGTATCGAGCAGTTCTGGATGACTCGGCGGCCGGCCGGCGTTGCCGAAGTTATCCGGCGTCGGCACCAATCCGCGGCCGAACAGATGCAGCCAGACGCGGTTGACGAAAACGCGGGCCGTCAACGGGTTGTCCGTCGACGCGATCCAATCCGCCAACTCCTTGCGGCCGCTACCGGTACGTATCGACACTGGCGTATCGGACAGCACACGCACGAGTCCGCGCCGGACGGTCTCGGACGGCTGATCCACTTCGCCGCGGACGAATACCGGACTGTCGATGGTCCGCCCCCGGTCGCGGACGGCCATTGCTAAACGTTTCGGAGTGCCATCGGTCTCGAAGGCGGCGAGACGGCTTTCGGCCTGGGCGAGTTGTGTGGACAGGACGAGCGTTCGCGGGTTGCCCTTGATGCCCCGAGATTTGATCGACTCGGTGCGCTCTTCGCGGAGGTCGCGTACCTGTTTTTCGAGGCGATCGCGCTCCGACTTCGACAGTGGTTCGATCGCCGTCGCCGCGCCTGCACCAGACGGCAGTGAGACTAGTGCTGACGGGTGGGCATTCTGCACGACGCGGACGGTGCCAAAGCAGGTTTCCGTACTGCGGAAGATGCCGGCGAGGGCGTAGTAGTCGCGCATTCCGATCGGGTCGAACTTGTGGTCGTGGCAGCGGGCACAGGCTACGGTCACGCCAAGGAACGCCTGCGTCACGGCGTCGATCTGCTCGTCCACGAGGTCCATCTCGAACTGGAGGCGGTTGCGCTCGTTGTGCGCTTTTGGCCCAATGGCGAGAAAACCGGTCGCGACGATGCGCTCCGCCTTCTGCTTGTCGTCCGACGCGGGCAATAAGTCTCCGGCGATCTGCTCGCAGACGAACTGGTCGAACGGCTTGTCGGCATTGAACGCCGCGATGACGTAGTCGCGGTAGCGCCAGGCATGGGGGTAGTTCAGATTCACCTGCTTGCCGCTCGACTCACCGTACCGGGCCACGTCGAGCCAGTGCCGGCCCCAGCGCTCGCCGAACGCGGGCGAGGCCAACAGCTTGTCGACGTAGGCCGCGTAAGCCTCCGGCGTCGGGACGGCGGCGAAGGCCGTCGCGTCGTCGGGCGTCGGCGGTAGGCCAGTCAGGTCGAAAGTAACGCGGCGCAAGAGGGCCAATGGTTCCGCGTCGGCGACCGGGTGCAGTTGCTTCGCCTCCATGGCCGCCAACAGGAAGCGGTCGATATCGGTAGCCGGCCACGCGGTGTCCTTCACCGCCGGTACGATCGAGGCCTTCGGCTTCTGGAACGACCAGAACTGCTTGCCCTTGGCCACATCAATTTCGGACGCTGGTGCAGCCGCGCTCGTATTACCATCGCGTGGATCGACCGCACCCGCGGCGATCCACGCTTCCAGGTCCGCGATCGCCGCGTCGGAAAGCTTCTGCTTCGGCGGCATCTGCAATTGGTCGCGTTCGTACTTGACTGCTGAGACGAGTAAACTCGCTTTCGGGTCGCCGGGCACAACGGCCGGCCCGGTGTTGCCACCGCGGCGTATGCCCTCCTTCGTGTCGAGGACCAGTCCGCCTTTGACCTTGCCCTTCGCCTCGGAATGACACTGGTAGCAGTTCGCTGCCAGCACCGGCCGGACCTTTTTCTCGAAGAACGCAAGTTGCTCGGTAGTCGCGGGTTTTTCCTGCAACGCCGGTATACTTCGTTCGTTCGCCTTCGCCTTCGCTTTGCCAGGGCGCGTTCCGATCAGACTCCCGCCGTCGCCGATCCGACGGAACTCTTCGGTCGACAACGAACCGTCGCCGTTGGAGTCGATGCGGGTAAAGAGCAGTCGAGCGCGGTCCGCGTTGTCCTTGAGGCGTGGAAACCGCGCGACGAATGCGCTGAACTCGTCGCGGCTGAGCTTACCGTCGCGGTTGGCATCCGCGAGGCGGAAGACCGACTCTGGCGGTAATTTCGCCTTCGCGGGCGGCTCGTCTCCGCCGGCGGCGATGACGGCGAACAGCGACAGAGCGACTGTAAACGTGACGGCACGCCCGAGCGCCATGGTCGGTGTCCTTGTGAGGCGGGGTGTTCTCCCGGTCAACCCACGGCTCGACAAAACTTTACGCGCACGCCGGTCGGCCTAAAACGATTCAACGTCCCGTGGCCACCCGATGGCCCGAGGCCGCATCCCATCGACAGGATTCTCATGCATTCCTCGCCGACCGAAGCCGAGCCTGGCCACTACGTCCGAGACCGCCGACCGATCCGCGGCGAACTACTCGGCCCGGTCGGCCTAGCCGCCCGCATCCGGGCGATTGCCTCCGCCTCTGTCAATGTGGCATACGGTGGTGGCCGGCTGTTGCTCAACCGCGCATCCGCCGATGCGAAATCGCTCCGCAACCTCCACAAGCGGCTGGAGGACGAAACTCCGTCGCGTCGTCCACCGTCCGGCGAAGCCGTGTGGTTGTACGACAATTTTCACATCGTCGATGAGGCCCTTCGAGAGATCGAGACCGATCTTCCGCCTGGCTATTACGTCAGGTTACCGCAACTGACGACGGGACCGTTGCAGAACCTCCCGCGAGTGTACTGGTTCGCCGCCGAACTGATCGCGCACACCGATAGTGCCCTCGACCAAGCAACGTTGGCCGACGCCGTACGATCGTTTCAGGAGGTCGTGCCGCTGACAATCGGTGAACTGTGGGCCGTGCCGATCATGTTGCGTCTGGTACTCCTCGAAAATCTCGCTCGGCTCGGAGAAGGTATCGGATCTGCCGCCGAAGGCTTGGAACGCACGTTCAATCAGGTGACGGTGAGTAACGCGGTCACTAGTCTGCGACTCCTCTCCGCCATCGACTGGCCAGTGTTCTACGAATCGGCCAGCCTCGTCCACGCCCGACTCTGCGACGATCCGGCCGACGTGTATGTCAATCAGGATTTCGCCACTCGCGACCGTTACCGGCAGCGCGTTGAACTACTTGCCCGTGACTCTGGACGCGACGAGTTGTTCGTCTGTGCGGCTCTCGTCGATCGGGCCGCGGCGCACGCGCCACCGAGGGGTACACCACCTGCGGACGTACCGACCCAGTCTCACGTCGGCTACTACCTGTTCGGGGAAGACCGAGCAGCGTTTGCCCAGAGCCTTGGCTACCGGCCCAGTGGTGCCGAGCGGCGGTTGAACCTAATCCTCGCGCACCCACGCTGGCTGTACTTCGGTGCGATTCTCGCTGCGACCATGGCGTCGTTCGTGGGCGTCGCTTGGCTTGGCGGCTGGCGCGGATCGCTGATTGCTCTCCCTGCCTTGGTGGAATTGGCCATCGGACTCGTCAACCACATCGTGACGCGGGTCGTGCCGCCGCAATTGCGTCCGAAGCTCGATTTCTCGAAGAACATTCCGCCCGACTGCGCGACGTTCATCGTCATTCCAACGCTACTCACGAGCGCGGAAAACACCACCGGCCTCGTCGAGCGATTGGAGATTCACGCACTTTCGAATCCCGGGGCGAACCTCTACTTTGCGTTACTCACGGACTGGACGGACTCCCCTACCGAAACCCGACCAACCGACGCCTCGCAGGTCGAGGCAGCCCTGAACGGTATTCGTGCCTTGAACCGCCGGCACGCGCAAGGAGGTTCGCCGAAGTTCTTCCTGTTCCACCGCCGACGGCTGTGGAATCCCGTCCAAGACTGCTGGATGGGTTGGGAGCGGAAACGCGGGAAACTGTCCGAGTTCAACCGCCTCCTCCTCGGCGCGACGGACACTACTTACTCCACCGTCAGTTGCGAGCCGCACGAACTGCCGAAAGTTCGTTTCGTCATCACCCTCGACTCGGATACGCAACTGCCGCGCGAAACGGCTCCGCGCCTCATCGGAACCCTGGCCCATCCGCTGAATCGGCCTCGCTACAACGCAGACGCACGCCGCGTCGTTTCCGGCTACTCGATCTTGCAACCGCGGGTGAGCATTTCCCTACCGGCCGCACGTCGATCGCGGTTTAGCCGCGCGCTGGCAGGCTCTGCCGGCATCGATCCGTACACGACGGCAACGTCGGACGTGTATCAGGACCTGTTTGGCCTGGGTACCTTCACCGGCAAAGGCATCTACGACCTGCGCG
>CAZNSL010000460.1:0-3940 GCA_964574975.1 uncultured Alcaligenaceae bacterium
ACGACAACTGCCTCGGCTCGTGGCCGACCTCGCCGAATGCGCGGACGAACTGCCCGTCGCGCGTGCAGACCTGGATGCGATGGTTGCAGGCGTCGGCGATGTACAGGAGACCGTCCGGCCCGAGGGCCAGGGCGCGGACGTGGTTGAACTGCATCTCGCCCGTGCCCTTCTCGCCCCAGCAGGCGATGAGCTTGCCGTCGGCGTCGAGCTTGGTGATCCGGTCGTTGGGGCCGAACTCGGAGACGTAGTAGTTGCCGTCAGCGTCCTGGACTACGTCGCTGACGTAGCCGAACTGGCTGGGGGCCGGACCGGACTCGCCGCCGAACTTCTTGAGTTCGTGCCCTTCGGGGTCGTAGATGCGGAAGCAGTGGTAGTGCGAGTCGCTGACGATCAGGTTGCCGTCGCGGTCGATGCTCAGCCCGCTGGGCCGGCCGTTGCGGTAGTCGGGCGTCGTCCAGGTCGGGCCAACGTACTTTCCGTCGGTGTCCCACGCCTGAATGCGGGCCGTGAAGTCGACGAGGTACAGACGGTCGCCGGGGCCGATAGCGATGGCCCGCGGGCGCACGATGTCGCCGGGTTGCACGCCGCGGTAACCCCACACGACCTGCGGCCGTTCGGATGGGCCGTCGCAGCCGGCGAGGGTGAGTGCGAAGAGGAGGACGCAGCGACGGGACACGGTGGATCGGATCTCGCGGCGACGGGTCGGCCGGGCGGGGATGTCCGCGGATCGGCCGAACGCTAGGCTACCACCGATGGGCGGCAAAGACAACCACCCCGCGGGAAACGTATGAGCGATTCGGCAGCGGTTCGCACGACTGTCGGCAACGACGGCGTCGCACGCATCACGTTCGACCAACCCGGCAGTCGGGCCAACGTCCTGAGCCGGCGCGTCTGGGAGGAGTTGGGTGCCGCGGTGGCCGAGGTCGCAGACCAGAACCCGCGCGCGGTCGTTCTCGATAGTGCGAAGCCGAATATCTTCCTGGCTGGGGCGGACCTGCGCGAGATCGCCGACCTTCCCGTTGACGAATCCGAACCGACTCGGGAGTTGGTCCGCCGTGGCCTCGCCGTACTAGCCGCCCTCGAAGCACTGCCGGTGCCAACGGCCGCAGTCATCGACGGAGCCTGCCTCGGCGGTGGGTTGGAGGTCGCATTGGCGTGCGACTACCGAATCGTCAGCGATAACCCGAAGGCCAAGCTCGGTCTACCGGAGGTCAAATTGGCGCTGATCCCCGGATGGGGTGGCACGCAACGGTTGCCGCGGGTGATCTCGCCGCATGCCGCCCTCGCGATGATTTGTAGCGGCGACGCGGTTGGGGCTGCAGACGCACGCCAGTTGGGACTTGCGGACGCCGTCGATGCGATGGCCCTCCCCGACGACTGGCGCGACCGGCGGGCGCGTAAGTCCGCGCCGTGCCCGGTGCCGGCGATTCCGCCGGACATCGCGGCACAGTGGGCCGACGAGGACGGCGCGGTTGCGATTGCCCGCGACGTGGTTCGACTCGGCTGCCGTTTGCCGCTCGACGAAGCTATCGCCGTTGAAACCGAGGCGTTCGTCACACGTGTCGCTTCCTCGGCGGCACGGACCAAGATCGCTGCCTTCTTGCGGCGCTGAGGACCTCCGTGGTAGGCTGGTTGCAGCCGTCGCTTCCGAGGGTCTCCGGCATGTCTCGCACGCTCCTCATCGTGTTGCTCTCGACCGGCACGGCGACCGCAGCGACTTTCGACGACCTGGTCGTCAAGGCCGTCGATCGTGGCACCAGTTTCCTCCGGGTCCGACAAGCCGCGGACGGCAGCTTCGGCACCTACCGCACCGGCAGCACAGCTTTGGCCGCTTTGGCGCTCCTGGAGTGCGGTGCCCCTGCCAACGACCCGGTCGTCCAGCGGGCGGCCGCCTCCGTACGATTGGCCCTTCCAAGTTTGAACGAAACGTACCACGTCGCGCTGGCCGCGTTAATGCTCGACCGGCTCGGCGAGCCGTCCGACGTACCACTCATACACATCCTGGGGGTTCGACTGCTGGAGGGGCAAACGGCGATCGGCGCATGGTCGTACAAGTCGCCGGATGTGTCCGAGGACGAACAGAAAATGGTGCGAGCGCTCCTGGAGCGTCGTGAATTGAAGACGGTTCCCGGCGGCCAACGGCCCGTGGACCCGGATCTGTTGCGTCGCATCGAAAACCTAGCGAGATCCGCGGCCGAGCGACAGCGGACGAACGCTAGCGGAGGCGAAAGCCACGACAACTCGAACACGCAGTTTGCCATCCTCGGTCTGTGGGCCGCGCGCCGCAACGGTCTGCCGGTGGACGACGCCCTCCAGCGTGTAGACGCCCATTTCCGCCGGACGATCGACCTCACGAACGGCTCGTGGGCGTATCAGGGTCAGACCACTTCGCGCGGCCGGATGGCCATGACGTGCGCTGGATTGCTCGGCATCGCGGCCCATGCGGGCGCAACGCTCGAACGGCAGGACAAGGCATCCTCCACGGATCGAGGCGACAAACCATCGCCGAGACGCGATCCCCGCAAGGATCCCATGGTCATTGCCGCGACGGCCTACGTCGGTGCCGAGCTGTTACTCATGACGCGCAGCGGCGTGGTGACGGAGCGCGACTACTATTCGCTGTGGTCGGTCGAGCGGGTCGGTACGGTGTTCTCGCTGCAACGGATCGGCCCGGTCCCGTGGTATCGAACCGGGGCAACACTGATCTTGGCGACCCAACACCCCGCCGGCTACTGGCAGGCGAGCTACGAGCCGGAGGTCGATACCTGTTTCGCGCTGCTGTTCCTCAAGCGATCGAACCTCATGCCCGACCTCTCGGCGGCACTGCGGGCGAAACCCGACCCGGCGAAGGCGAACTCGAAATCGTCGCTGCATGCCAACGGCGACGCACAGGTCACGCCAAAGCCTGCCGCCGACCCGCTCGCAGTGCTGGTCCGCGAAATCCAGGACGGCACACCGGAGCAGCGGGCCGTCGCGGTCGCCGTCCTGCGTAATGCGAAGGGTTCGGAGAACACGGACAAGTTGGTCGCGCTGATACCAAAACTTAGCGGCGACGCACAAAAAGCGGTGCGCGACGCTTTGGCCGAACGCCTGGCGCGAATGACAGCTGACACGCTGCGTGCGAAGTTGAAAGATGCGAACGCCGAGGTCCGCCGGGCGGCTGCGGTTGCTAGTGCCCTGAAGGAGGATGTGGGACTCACCGCCGACCTGATTGTCGTACTCGACGACAAGGACACCTGGGTGGTGCGTGCGGCCGGCGTGGCGCTGCGTCAGTTGACCGGCCAAGACTTCGGCCCGCGGGCCGACGCGAAACCGGACGAACGAGCGAAGTCTATCGCCGCATGGAAGGAGTGGTGGCGGACGAAACAGCGGTGAACCAAAGGCCGGCGATTGCGTCCGTAAAGGTGGCGTTGACTTTGTCGGAGAAGGGTCTAATATACCGGCCGAGAGTCGATTGACGGGGCGTAGCTCAGCTTGGATTAGAGCGCTTGGTTCGGGACCAAGAGGTCGGAGGTTCAAATCCTCTCGCCCCGATTGACATTTCCTAACGAGTCACCCTCCCTACCGGGAACGGTACTTAGAATACCGGGCGATTCGTAGGAACCTGGCCCGGCGGATCCCGAAGGGTCCGCCGGGCCTTTTACGTGTCTTCGGCCCGTCGGCCCCTCGTACAGCGCCACCGGGGGCGGCGTGGCGCCGAAGGTCACCACGCCGCCGGCCACCTTGGTGACCACCCGCGTCTTCCAGAGGCCCTCCTCGAACCGGAAGAAGATCCGGGCGTTCAGCCGCTGGAACAACTGGCCGGTACTCTCCAGGCCGGACGGCGAAACCGCCAGGTCGGCCAAACGGTCAAGGCCGGCCATCGCGGCGCCGACCTCGGCCTCTGGGTCGACTCTAATTTCGGCGGCCTCCTCGAGTTGTCGGACCTCGGCTTCCAGGG
>CAZNSL010000460.1:3950-5286 GCA_964574975.1 uncultured Alcaligenaceae bacterium
CCGCCGCGACCGCGCGGTATTGGTCCTCCCCGTCGGCCCGGGCCAGGTTCCGGCCCGCCCGCTTGCAGTCGGCTCGGACGGCGTCCAGCGCCGCCCGTTTCTCGGCCAGTGCGGACTTCGGCCGGGCGCGATCGCACTCCCGCGCCGCGATGGCGCGCAGCTTCCCCTCCAGCTTGGCGCGGAGCCCGGGGGCCAGCAGTCGCTGCCGCACGCACCCGAGCAGGAACCGCGTCGCCACGACGCCGTCGACGCGGTTGTGCTTGCACTTGGCGCCGTGGCTCTGCTGGTACAGGCCGCACAGGTAGCGAAAGGACCCTTGGTACGGCTGCCGGTACATCGGCCAGGTGCAGTTCAGGTCGAACACCCGGCCGCCGAGCGGGTTGGCGGCCGGGTTACGCGAGCGCGGCTTGCCCCGCTGGGTGCCGCCCCGCCCGTCCAGCTCCGCCAGCAGTCGTTGGTGCCGCTCGGCATCGACCAGGGGCTCGAACTTCGCCGCCGCGTGGATTCGCACGGCCGGGTCGTTTGCAATCGCCTTCGGCTTGCCGTCGGCGCGTCGGTCGGCCTCCTCGAGTTCGCGCGGGCCCTCCGGTGTGAACCGCAGTTTCCTTCCCATCGACCGCCGGCCGTACTCCACTGCGGCGCGTAGGAGGGGGTTGCGGGCGATGTTGACGACGGTCTGCTGGTGCCAGACGCCGCTGGTCAGGTGCCTGACGCCGTTATCCTTTCGCAGGCGGCCGGCGTCGGGCGTGGGCACGCCCTCGGCGGTCAGGGTCGCCGCCACCCGGGAGGCCGGCATCGTCTCCAACATGTCCAAAACGCGGCGGATGACGGCAAGCTCCTCGTCCGGGCCGGGCAGCCAGACGACGTGGTGGCCCGCCATCTGGACGCTCTCGCCTTCGGCCAGCGGCCGGACCGAGGAGCCGTCAGCACGCACCAGCCAGCGGCGGAAGCCGTAGGGGGGGCGGCCGCCGGTGGAAAAGCCGCCCTTGGCCAACTTGAGTTGCGCGAAGATCATGTTCCGGGCCAAGTCGCGGCAGTACTTGCCGGCGCCGTCGTACTCGCACAGGGCGACGATCGCCTCGCCCAGGTCGCGCTGGCCGCGCCGCTGGGGCGGGAGCGTCTTGTCCATGTACACGAGGGTCACGCCGGCCTCGCGCAGCATGGCCTCCATCTTCATCGCGTCAGCCGGGTCGTCCGGGCGGGCGAAGCGGTCGCGGCGGGGGATGAACACGTGCGACACGCTTAGGTCGGTCAGGGCGACGCGGAAGAGGGCGTCGAGGCCGGGGCGCTTCAGCTGGTCGCCCGTGACGCCGTAGTCGAGGAACAGGTCGCCGTC
>CAZNSL010000461.1:0-5285 GCA_964574975.1 uncultured Alcaligenaceae bacterium
GCGCCTGGGTTCGTCGCGACGCTCCGTGGAGCGCGCGTCTCGCTCCGTGGCGCGTCGCGGCTAACCGAGCCGCGACTGGTATAATCGCCGCATGGCGCTGCCGTCGTTCGACCTGACCGCCGATCCGTCGTGGCCCTGGTCGCTGCCGGCCGTCGGCCCCGGCTTGCTCGCCGCCGTCGCGGTCGGCCTGACGGCGCTGACCGTCTGGACCTACCGCGGCACCAGCGTGAGCCGTCGCCGCGTCGCCCTCGCCGTCGGCCTGCTGCTGGCCGCGCTGGCCCTGGCCCTGGCCGCGGTCGTGCGGCCGACGCTGGCCGTCTACGCCGGCGGCCGCGACCCATCCACGTTGCTCGTCGCCCTCGACGCCTCCGAGAGCATGAACGTTAAGGACGAAGCCGATGGCCAATCGCGCTGGGCGACGTTGCAGCGGACCCTCCAACAGTGTCAACCGTTATTCGACCGGCTGCGCGAGGAACGGGCCGTCAGCGTGCGACTCTACCGCTTCGCTGACGACGTGAGCGAGTACAACCCCGATGGAAAAGCCGATGGTAGCCGCACCGATTTCGGACGAATGCTGCACGGCCTGGCCGAGCGGCACGCCCAGGAGCCGAGCTTGCGGGCGCTGATCGTCCTGAGCGACGGAGCCGACAACGGCACGCAGTTCCCCGCGCTGGGCGAAGCGGCAGCCTGGCGTGCCCGCGGCTGCCCGATCCAGACGTTCGCGCTCGGTCAGGCGGTGGACCCATCGGTTCGCCGGGATGTGGCCCTGACCAACCTGGTGCCGGAGCCTTCGCCGGTCGCGGTGAAGGGCAAGCTGGTGGTGCGAGCGACGTTCGACGCGCCCGGTTACGAGACGGCCGAGGTCGAGTGCCGGGTATTGCTCGACGACAAGGAGGCGAAGGTCGAGCCGGTGCGGATGCGCAAGGCCGAGGGCAACGAAGCCCTCATCGAACTGGAGGCCCCCGCGACGCCCGGCGAGTACAAGCTGACCGTGCGGGCGAAGCCGCTGCCCGGCGAGGCGAGTACGGTCAACAACGAGGCCAGCACCTTTCTGACGGTGACGAAGGAGGGCATCAAGGTGTTGGTGGTGGACCGGCTGCGGACGGAGTTGGCGTTCCTGCGGCGGGCGCTTGTTGGCGACAGTCGCATCCGGCTCGTCGAGGCGGTACGGCAGACCGACGACCCTGCCGCCGGCGAGGACGCGTTCCAGTTCCAGAAACAGGCATACGACGTAATCGTCCTGGGCGACGTGACTGCCCAGCGGCTACGGGCCGCCGATCCGAAGGCGCTGACGACGATCGAATCGCTGGTGCGGGAGAAGGGCGTCGGCTTCCTGATGACCGGCGGGACCGACGCCTTCGGCTCCGGCGACTGGAAGGGCACGCCCATCGAGGCGCTGTTGCCGGTCGAGTTGTCGCCGTCGGGGCAGGTCGATGAGCCGGTGCGGTTCGAGCCGACGCCGGCAGGGTTGCGGGACTCGGTGCTGCGGCTCGCGCCGAACGCGGACGACACGGCGGCGGCGTGGAAGCGCCTGCCGGCGCTCGACGGCTTCACACGGCTGGGTCGGCCGAAGCCGGGGTCGGTGGTGTTGGCCGTATCGCAACTGCGCGAGCCGCTCCTGGTGCGGCAGGATTTCGGCAAGGGTCGCACCGCAGCGTTGGCAGTCGATACCACCTGGGAGTGGACGCGGCTCGGCCTGCCGAAGACGACGGAAGGGCTGGACCTGCACGCTCGCTTCTGGAAGCAGTTGATGCTGTACCTGGCACACCAGGAGGAACAGGCCGGGACGGTGTGGGTACGGCCGGACGCCCGGCGGATCGCGGCCGGCGGCAAGCTCGGCTTCGTCGCGGGCCTCCGCGGCAAGACGGGTCTGGACCTAGCGGGCGCGTTCGAGGCGACGTTGACGGCCCCCGGCGCGGAGGCCGAGCCGGTCGGTCTGGCCAAGGAACGCGACGGCGACCGCGGCACGGTGTGGAAGACCGACACGCCCGGCGAGTACAAGCTGACGGTTCGCGGCAAGGGCAAGGACGCGGACGGCTCGGAGGTGTCGGGCGAGGCGACGGCACGGTTCCTGGTGTACCGCGACGACACGGAGTTGCTACGGCAAGCGGCGGACCACGACTTCCTGACGAAGTTGGCGACGGCCGGTGGCGGCAAGTTCCACCGCGCCGAGGACCTGGCGAAGTTCCTCAAGGAGATGGCCGACCGCCCCGCGACCGATGGCAAGGCGAAGCCGACGTACTACCCCGACTGGAAGCGTCGGGAGACTGGTGCCCTGCGGCCGCTGGTGCTGCTGGCGTTCGTGGGACTGTTGGGCATCGAGTGGGGCCTGCGGCGGTACTGGGGGCTGGTGTAGAATAGAGCGCCGGAGGGACGCGCGATGAGTACGTTGGTGCAAGAACGGACGAAGTGGACGGCGACGGGCCAGATTCCCCCACTCGAAAACGGCGATCTATTGACGGCCGAAGAATACGACCGTCGGTATGAAGCGATGCCCGACGTTCGAGCGCAGTTAATCGAGGGAAGGGTGTACATCATGGCGTCGCCCGTCAGTCCCGACTTTCACGGCGAGCCGCACGCCGATCTGATCGGCTGGTTGGTCCTGTACCGGACGGCGACGAAGGGCGTCAAGGTCGGCGACAACACGACACTACGCCTCGATCTGAAGAACAGGCCGCAACCCGACGCTTACCTGCGCGTCCTGCCGGAGTTCGGCGGCTTGGCGCAGAAGGACGGCAAGTACATTCGCGGGGCCGTCGAGCTGGTCGCCGAGGTGTCGGCCAGTAGCGTCACGATCGACCTGAACGACAAGCTCACCGCCTACGAGCGCAACGGCGTCCGCGAGTACATCGTCTGGCGCATTCAGGACGACGCCATCGACTGGTTCATCCTCCGCGACGGCAAGTACGAGCCTTTGCCGCCCGGCGACGACAGCATCCACCGTAGTCGGGTCTTTCCGGGCCTGTGGCTCGACGTGGCCGCGATGATCGCCGGCAACATGGAGCGCGTCGCCGAGGTCGCACGGCTGGGCCTCACTTCACCAGACCACGCCGCGTTCGTCGCCGAGCTGCAAGCGCGGGTCGGTCAGTGAGCTTTCGACTTGTCGCGGCGGACGCACTCCACGGCGGCGGCGACGGCGAATCCGAATACGGCAAAGATCAACGGCCCCTGGAGGCCGATGCTGCCTTCGACCTGGACGTTCGGGAACTGGCTCATCGCCGCCCAGAACGCGTACTGAACCACGACGCCCACGGCGGCCATGACGACGGCGGCCACGAGGCCACGCTTGAGGATGCGGTCGCGGAGTGGAGTCATCGGATTACCTGCGGAGGGCGTAACTCTGGCGGAAGTGTACCACACGTTGCCCGTCGCGTTGCGGGCCGACGCGGGCGATGTCATCGCGGACGAATGCGAAAGCCGTCTGCGAGTTGCCGGCGTCGCCGTGCGGCGTTACACCGACGGTCGTGCGCTGGAGGCCGCCGTGCGGGCCGGCCGCGTCGGCTGCGTCGTCGAGATGGCTCTGGCGGACGTGTCGGCCGATCCGGAACGGTTGACGGCCGCGGCGACCGCTGGCGTGGCGATGACGATTGCCCCATCGGCCCTGGTCGGCACGCCGCAAGCGATGGACCGCCTCGGCCGAGACGTGGCGATGCGGACGAGCGCCAGCCGCGGGCCGGTGACGGTGCTGCTGGGTCCGGGCCTGCCACCGGAGTTCGGGCAGTCGCTGCGGAATTGGGCCGGGCCGAACGTGGTCGTGCGGTTCGTGGACGACCTCGTTGCTGCAATCGAGTCAGGAGGTCAGGGGGTCATATCTGAAAATGAGCCCCTGACCCCCTGACTCCCGGACGGCTACTTGTGCCTGTCCTTGTCGATCAAGTTCTGGAGCTTCTTACTGGCGGCCTCGACACCGCGCTGAGCGTCTTGACCGATCTTCTTGGAATTCACGTCGATCTGGAAGCGCTGGTGGCCTTCGGTCGAGGGCTGGGAGGCGAACGAGTACCAATTCAGGTAGTAGCCGACGCCGAGGAACACGACCAAGGCGAGACCGACGAGCGCGAGTATGTTCTTCACCGGATCGTCCTCCGGAGGCCGAGGGGGGTCACAACGCCGTGCCACACATAGCAGTTACGGGCCGTGCGGTCCAGTCGGGTCGTGCCGGCCGCGCGGGTCGTGCCCGCCGTACGGGAAATAGGACTTGACAAGCACACCCCGCGCTTGCGTATGCTTCAAGTGAATTGTTCTTGGCTCGACCGCGCTCCGTGCGCATCCCGCACCATCCCCGGCTGCCCGTACCGGGGCCGCGGCCCGGCTGTTATCCCGCGACGCACACCCCCCTGGGGCGGTCCGCACCGTCCCTCCGACGGAGGATGAAGGCATGGCCACCGGGAAGGCGATCCTCGACGAACTGCGCCCCCAACTGGATATCGACGACTACAAGAAGAAGCACTGGGAGGGCACGTTCGACGAGTACGTCGGCATCGTGCTGGAGAACCCGGAGGTCACCCGCACGGCCTACCAGCGCCTCTACGACATGATCCTCTCCTACGGCACCGAGGAGGTGTACGAGAACAAGGAGAAGGTCATCCGCTACAAGTTCTTCAGCGAGTTCGCCGCACGCCACGGCGACTCGATCTACGGCCTCGACCGGCCGCTCAACCAACTCGTCAACACCTTCAAGAGCGCCGCGAAGGGCTACGGCACCGAGCGGCGCGTCCTGCTGTTGCACGGCCCAGTCGGCTCGGCGAAATCGACGATCGCCCGCCTCCTGAAGCGGGGCCTGGAGGACTTCAGCCGCACCGACGCGGGGATGCTGTTCTCGTACACGTGGAAGATGGACGACGGGTCCTTCGTGAAGTGCCCGATGCATCAGGATCCGTTGGTGCTGGTCCCGCAGGAGCTTCGGCCGCAGTTCCTGGCGAAGCTCAACGCGCAGTGCAAGCAGCCGTACGACTACGGCATCTCGATCCGCGGCGACCTGAACCCGTTCTGCCGGCAGATGATGCGGGAGCGTTTGGCCAAGTACGGCGGCGACTGGTATCGCGTCCTCGACGACATCAAGGTTTATCGGCTGACGCTCAGCGAGCAGGACCGAATCGGCATCGGGACGTTCCAGCCGAAGGACGAGAAGAACCAGGATTCGACGGAGTTGACCGGCGACATCAACTACCGCAAGATCGCCGAGTACGGCAGCGACTCGGACCCGCGGGCGTTCAACTTCGACGGCGAACTCAACATCGCCAACCGCGGCATCTGCGAGTTCATCGAGGTGCTCAAGCTCGACGTCG
>CAZNSL010000462.1:0-2415 GCA_964574975.1 uncultured Alcaligenaceae bacterium
TGGACTTCATGTAGTTGACGGCCTTGCGGGCGATGTTGCGCGGGTCGCGGGCGTAGTCCTCCTTGGTCAACGGCTCCTGGATATTGCAGATGAGCGTGAGCGTGACCGCGCTGCCGAACGGGTCGATGAAGGCCGTGTCCGACTCGGGCAACAGGAGCATGTCGCTCTCGTTGATCGCCTTCCAGCCGCGGACGCTGGAGCCGTCGAAGGCGAGGCCGTCCTCGAAGGTCGGCTCGTCGAGTTCGTCGGCGGGAATGGTAACGTGCTGCCACTGACCGGGGAAGTCGTTGAAGCGCAGGTCGACCGCCTGGACCTCCTTCTCGCGGATCAGAGCGAGGACTTCTTTCGGGGACAAGGAATGCTCCAGGAGTCAGGAGTCAGGAGTCAGGAGTCAGGAGTCAGGAGTCAGGAGTCAGGGTCTGACTGCGGCTTTTTGCTTCCTGACTCTTGGCCCTGACTCCTGATCCCTACCGTTGGCCCAACCGACCCAGCGCCGCTCCGGCCTGGCCGATCGGTTTCGCCGCGTCGGGCCAAGAGTCCACGTTCGTCGGCGCGTCGCGTCGGGCCAATGCCTCGTAGGCCAACAGCGCGCCGGCCGAGTTCGGCGGCAGCGCCGCGATCGATGGCGCGTCGAGTTCGGCGTGACCCGCACGCATCTGGAGGGCCGCTGCCCACGCCCGAACGACCTGTTGCCGCGGCGTGCCCTGCGTCCACTTCAGCAAGAACGCGGCCAGCGACCCGCCCGGCCCCGGTTCCTTCGCGGCGGCACAGGCGTACGCCAACCGCACCAGCGGCCACTCCGGCAGGTCGCGCTCGCCGATCTCCCGTTCGAGCACCTCGACGGCGGTCTGCGCGTCCTCGGCCGTGCCGGTCGCGGCGGCGACGGCGGCGGCCGCGGCGAAGCGGTCCTCGAAGCGGCCGGGCAGCGCCGCGACTTTGCGGGCCGCGTCGACATCGCCGGCACGGGCGTAACCCTCGGCGTAGCCGACGCGGGCCAAAGGCTGCGGCTCGCCCGCACCCGGTGTCGGCACCGCAGCGATCGGCCGTTTCAGCGCCACCAGGAGCGCGACGACGCGAGCCGACTGCGCCGCGGATTCGGCCACCTGGTCGGCGATCGCCTCGGCTTGTCCTCGGCCCGCGTCGCCGACAGTCAGAAGTTCCAGAGCGGCGGCGGCACGCGCTTCGACGGCGTCGGCTGGGTCGCCGCTACCGAAGGCGTAGTTCGCCAGCCGCAGTCCGTCCGGCCGGTTCTCCGCCGGCGGGCCGAGCTTTGTGGCCCCACGGGCGACGGCCAGGACCGCCCCTTCGCGGCCCAGCGGGTTCGGGCCGAACGCGGCGAACGTCCGCTGAAGTGTGGTGAAGTCGGCCGGGTCCCACGACTTCGCGCCGCCGAGGCCACACGCCGCCACCGCGACTTCGCCCAGGACCAGCGACCGTTCTAAAACCTCCTCCGGCACCTCGGACGGTGGGTAGTTGGCGGCCTCTTCGAGGTAGCGCCGGGCCTGGTCCACGTCCGGCGGCTTGCGACGCAGAGCGTACTCGGCTGCGGCGCGGAAGGTCGCGCTGCGGGCGGCTGGCGGTAGATCGGCGTTGTCCCGCACATTCGCCAACGCCTTATCCATCAGGCTGTCGCGGGCCTTATCGGCCTGATGGCGTTGCCAGAGTATAAAGCCAACGACGGCCAGGGCTGGGATCGACAGTGCGATGATCCAGCGAGTCACCTTCTGGCCAGTGGTCAGGGCGCGATCCTTGCGGCTCTTGATGACGGCGGCTTCGAGCAGCGCGTCGCGGCTGACGACGCCACCGTGGGTGGCGGTACCCCATGCGCCTTCGATGTGTTCGGTGTCGACTCGCGCGGCCGCGGGCTTCGCGGTGGTTCGCCAGTCCTTCTTGCGGTCGTCGGCCGGCTGCGGTACGCGGACGACGCGGCGGCACTCCGGGCACGGGGCCTGCTTGCCGGCCATCTTGAGCGGGAACGTCACCGCCTCCAGGCAGTTGGGACACTCCGCTTGGAAGGTGTCGTCGCCGTCGGTCGTCGCATCGGCGGCCGGCGCGTCGGCGAGGGCATCCATCGCGGCGGCTTCGGCCGCGGCGTGGTCGTGGACGGGCGTGGCTAAGCGTGGGACGTTGATGGCCCCCTTGCAGCCCTTACAGGCGACGCGCTTGCCGGCCATGTCGTCGCGGACCTTCAGCGACGTCTGGCACTTGGGACACTGGAACGCGATGGCCATGCGACACCCGCAGGTTAAACGGTCGCGTCGGCGACGGTGGTGGACCCGGTCATTATTGTAACGACGGGCGCAGCTGCAATGACGGGGCGTCGCCGGGGTGTAGGAGCCTCGTCCGTGCCGAGAGGAGCCCCGCCCCAGGGGGATGCGGGGGCCCCATAGCAACCCACCCGGCGCCGCGCCAAAC
>CAZNSL010000462.1:2425-5285 GCA_964574975.1 uncultured Alcaligenaceae bacterium
ATCGCTCCCTCACGGTCGCGGCTCCTCTCGGCGCGTCCCTCTGTGGAGATTGCTAATGACCACCGACGAGTTGCGCCGTATCGCCCACGAGACACAGGCCCTCCGTGAGCCGCCGTTCCTGAAGTATCAGCCACTCGGCAAGCACCAGCGCTGGCACGGCGTCGGCTTCACCGCGTCGAGCAACCCCGACCCTGGCTTTAACTTCGCCGCCGTACTGGAGCCGGACGCGCCACCCCTCGCCGAGATCGTTGCCGAGGCCAATCGCTTCTTCCCCGGTCGCTACGGCATCCTCGTCGATGCCGACACCGGCCACCCGTGCGAGGCCGAACTGGTCGCCGCCGGCTGGACCGTCTTCGAGGACGAGTCTGCCCTCGTGCTGCCGGCCATCGGCGACCTGCCGCCGCCGCCGCTGGAGTTGGCAGTCACACAGGTCCGCGATGCCGCGGGCTGGGACGAGCAAGTCCGCGCCGGGTGTGCGTTCTTCGGCGTCGCCCCGGAATTCGTCATGTCGGTGATTCTGCCGGCGTGCCTGGGCGATCCGGACATGGCGTTCTTGATCGGCCGCGTCGGCGGCGAACCGGCGGCCGTCGGCACGCTGATGCGGATGGGGCCGACGGCCGTCGTCGCCGGTATCGCGGTGAAGCCGGACCTGCGCCGCCGCGGCTACGGTGCGGCGATGGTGCTGGCGGTCCTGCGCGAAGGCCGCGCGCGCGGCTGCACCAGCGCGAGTCTGCGGGCGATGGCCGACTCGCAACCGCTGTACGAGTCGCTCGGCTTCGTCCCGGTCGCCCGACACCGGACCTACGTGCCGCCGGCCTGACGCACGAACGTCAATCGAGGAAACGACATGAGGCCACACGGGCCGATCGCGGTATCGTGCGTCGCGCTGGCGTTGTCGGCCGCGCTGCCGCAGCCGCCGAAGGCCGAGGCGAAACTACAGCGGTTGCGCTACAACCACCCCGGCCTGGTTGTGGAACTCGGCGTCGGCCTGTACGCCCTGCCGCTGGCGATGGACACCGACGGCGATGGGCACCTCGACCTCGTCGTGGTCTGTACCGACAAGCCGTACAACGGCACCTACGTTTTTAAGAACCCCGGCACCGGCGGCGCGATGCCGGTCTTCGAGCCGGGCGTCCGCGTCGGCAAGGCCGTGGACAATGCCACCGTCTCGTACGTGAACGGCAAGCCGCGGGTGCTGACGCCGGGGGCCGAGTACCCCGACTTCCTCGCCAGCGGGTTCGACAAGCCGCGCAAGCTCGGCGTCGGGCCGAACGTCCACCCGGATAAGCCGCGGGGCAACCGCTGGGTGTACGCCGACCTCGATGGCGACGGCCGGCAAGATTTGCTCGTCGGCGTCGGCGATTGGTCGGAGTACGGCTGGGACGACGCGTTCGACCGCACCGGCCGCTGGACCCGCGGCCCGCTGCACGGCTACGTCTACTGGCTGCGTAACGGCGAAGGGCCAGCGGTCAAGCTCGACGCGGGCGGCACGCCGGTGGACGTGTATGGCAACCCGTCGCCGTGCGTCGCCGACTTCGACGGCGACGGCGACCTCGATTTGATCTGCGGTGAGTTCCTCGACGGCTTCACGTACTTCGAGAACGTCGGCACCCGGACGCAATCGCGCTTCGCCGCGGGCCGTCGGCTGCCGGTGCGCATGGACCTGCAAATGATCGTCCCCGTTGCGGTCGATTGGAACCGCGACGGCCGGCCGGACCTCATCGTCGGCGACGAGGACGGCCGGGTCGCCTTCGTCGAGAACCAGGGCCGCGGCCCGGACGGCGTGCCACGCTTCGCCCCGCCGCGCTATTTCCAACAGCGGGCCGCCGACGTAAAGTTCGGGGCACTCGTGACGCCGTACAGCTTCGACTGGAACGGCGACGGCCGCGATGACCTCGTGTGCGGCAACACGGCCGGGTACGTCGGCGTCATCGAGAACCTCGGCAGCGATCCGCCGCGCTGGGCCGCACCGAAGCTGCTCGAAGTGGACGGCAAGCCGATTCGCGTCCAGGCCGGTGCGAACGGGTCGATCCAGGGGCCGGCCGAGGCGAAGTGGGGTTACACCGTCCCCGTCGTCGCCGATTGGGACCACGATGGCCTACCCGATTTGGTCCTCAACTCGATCCTGGGCCGGGTCGTCTGGCACCGCAACGCCGGCACCCGCACCCGGCCGCGGCTGGAGGCGGCCCGGCCGGTCGAGGTGGTGTGGGACGGCCCGCCGCCGAAACCGGCGTGGACGTGGTGGGACCCGCAGGGCCGCGAACTGGCCACGCAGTGGCGGACGACACCCGCCGTCCTCGACTGGAACCGCGACGGGCTGAACGACCTGGTGATGCTCGACCACGAGGGCTACCTGACTTTCTTCGAGCGCGAGCGGCGCGGCGGCGACCTGGTACTGAAACCCGGCCGGCGCATCTTCGACGGCGTGGGCGGCTGCGCGTTCGACCGCGACCACGCGCGGACGAACCCCGGCGACGGGCCGCTGCGCCTCAACGACGGCCGAGCCGGCAAGAGCGGCCGTCGCAAGCTGTGCTTCGCCGACTGGAACGGCGACGGGCACCTCGATCTGTTGGTAAACGGCGTGAACGTCAACGTGCTGGCGGGCGCGCCGTCGGCCGGCGGCCGCTACCAGTTCCGCGACCTGGGGCCAGTGGACGGCCGTGTGTTGGCCGGCCACGACACCGCTGCGACGACGGTCGATTGGGACAAGGACGGCGTACCGGACCTGCTGGTCGGCGCGGAGGACGGGTACATGTACTACCTGCGCAACCCGCGGGCGAAGCCGCGGTGAGCCGTCCTGGTCTTAGCCCCGGAGCGACTGTGTTGGAAATCAACCCGACTCGTTGACGTAAGGTGTTGA
>CAZNSL010000463.1:0-5283 GCA_964574975.1 uncultured Alcaligenaceae bacterium
GAACCAACCTCCTCCTCGCGTCGGCACTCGTCCTCGGCGTGGCGTGCGCCGCGCGGGCCGACGACGCCGCGATGCCGGTACGGGTGATGTCGTTCAACATCCGCTACGGCACCGCCGGCGACGGCGAGAACCACTGGGACAAGCGCAAGGAGTTCCTGGCCGCCACCATCAAGGCGTTCCACCCGGACCTGCTCGGCACCCAAGAGACGCTGGCGTTCCAGCGCGACTTCCTGGCCGCGCAGTTGCCCGGCTACGGCGTCTTCGCCGCCGGCCGCGACGACGGCAAGGACGCCGGCGAGATGGCCGCCCTGTACTGGCGTCAGAGCCGCTACGAGAAGCTCGACGGCGGCCACTTCTGGCTGAGCGAGACCCCGGACACGACCGGCAGCAAGGGCTGGGACGCCGCCCTGCCACGGATCGCGACGTGGGTCAAGCTGCGCGACCGCACGGCCCCCGGCGCGAAGCCGCTCCTGTACGCCAACACTCACTTCGACCACCGCGGCCGCAAGGCGCGGGCCGAAGCGGCGAAGCTGATGCGCGAGCGCGTGGCGAAGCTCGGCACGGGTTGCTCGCTGATCGTCACCGGCGACTTCAACGCCGGGGAGGGTAGCGATCCGTACAAGTCGCTCTTCGGCAAATCGGGCGACGCGGACTCGCCGCTGGTCGATGCCTTCCGCGTGGCCCACCCGACGAAAGCGGCCGACGAAGGCTCGTTCAGCAGCTTCCAGGCAACGCGGACGAGCGGCCCGCGGATCGACTGGATCGGCTGCTCGCGCGATTGGTCGGTGGTGAGCGCCGCCATCGACCGCACGGCCAAGGACGGCCGCACGCCGTCGGACCACTTCCCGGTGACGGCCGTCCTGAAGCGACCGTGACTCCCCGGCTCACTTACACGGCCGGTCAAGGCAAGGTCGCGACTTCGGCACCGTCGCGCGTCGCCAAGGCGGGGAGCAGCGGGTCGGCCGCGTAGCGGAAGAATTGGACGGCCCCATCCGCCAACAGAAAATGGGCACCGCCAATGTGGTGACTCCAGAAATGGAACGTGTCGCACGGCTCGTCGTCGCGGCCGGGGCCGAAGGCGTACGGGCCGGCCGGGCAGTTCTCGTACTCCGGGTAGCGGTAGATGATCTGCTTCAACTCCCGGACGCCCAGTAACATTTCGATAGAGCCGGTGTTGTTCTGCCCCACGCCCGCGTACCACCAGCCGTAGCGCTCGTCCGTACTCGGCGGACGTTCGCCGACCAACAGGGTGTGCGAAGTGCTATCGCGGATGTCGGCCAGTCGGATGCGCGAGTCGAGGAACAGGCAGCCGTCGCGGCGCGTGAAGTCGGTGCCGCCGACGCCCAGGTAGGACGTGAACGCGACGACGAATCTGCCGAACCGCGTGCTGACGAATTGCGCGCGTCCGTCGACCGGGCAGACGAAGGCCGGCACGACCACCTTGCGTGCGGAATGGTGCGGGTCGACGCGAAAGTCGGCGGCCCGCGGGAACGCTGCCACCGTGGCCCGCCACAGGTCGTCCCGTTCGACGTACGGCAGGATACGGGCGTGCCACGACAGCCACGGATACGGGTCTCGGCCGGCGTCGAAACTGACGCCGGGTGGGAGCCGCCCGTGGCCGTCGTGATGACCGTGCAGGGCCAGCCCGATTTGCCGAAGGCGGTTGCTACAATCGGTACGGGACGAGGCGTCGCGGACGCGTTGCACGGCCGGGACGATCAGGCCAATCAACACCGCGATGATGGCGACGACCACGATCAGTTCGACAAGGGTGAACGCCGATCGCTGAGATCGCATGGCAGTGCCTCACCCGTCAGGCGGAGGCCCGGTCGCGGAGCCGACGCCAGGCAACCAGGGCTGCGGCGAGGAGTATCACCCCGATGCCCCCCGCACCGGCCCACCAAAGCGACTTGCGGCGGACTTCGGCCGCCTGTTCCGCCTCCGTGCCGATCTTCTGAGCTTCGAGGAGGTGTTCGCTCAACCCGGAACCGTTCCAGTAGCCAATGCGGCGGTGGATGCGTTCGTCGCTGACTGGCGTCCCAACGGCCAGATCCATGCCGGCCCAGGTGAACGTTTCCGGGTCGACATTCACGTCGTACTCGGCGCGCGTCACGGTAAAGTGCAGTTCGGTGTACCACTTGCCGTCGCGCACATCTCGCTCGATGACTGACGAAGGGAGCCGCCCACGGCCGATTTTATCGTTGTATTCGGAGTCGATGGTCAAATGCACGATCTTGTCGCGGTAAATGACGCGATGAACTCGGAACCCCTCTCGGTCTTCGATCCAATACTTAGTCTCACACACTTGGGTTGGATCACCGAAAGCCGGAAAGCGCACGGCGACCCGCCAGACCCGCCGCCCCGCAATTTCCTCCGAGCCGTCCAAGACAACCTTGTGCTTGTCCATTTGGTAGCCGAGGTTCGTGAGGGGCGTGTCGCGGAACTTGTTCCACACCTTCAGCCCGAACAACCGCGGGTCCGCCAGGAACTCCGGAGTACCGTTGTGGTGGTTGCGATAGTCGGCCGACTGCCCCACGAAGTACTGGCTGAAGTTCGCGCCGTCCCAAATCGACCGGCTCTCCTCGTCTTGCCACTGAGCTAAGCCGGCGCGAACGAACGCCTCGCGGTCGTTGTTCATGGCCCGGAGACGTTTAAACTTCTGCTCGCCCGACAGGCCTCCGGACGAATCCATCACGATAGTGCGCTGTTTCAAGGTGCTGCGGCGCTTTACGCCGTCGAACGTCACCGCGAGGCTGAACGGGTCGTCTCCCGGCGTGTCGGCCCGCCGGCGAATTCCGGTGTACTCGATTCTGCCCGAGCGGATCGCATCGCGAGCATTCTCGACTCCGCGGAGCAAGGCCAGAGGGTCGGCGGTATCGGAAGCCGGGACGGCACCAACCGCAACCGAGCAAGCGGTGGCAAGGCACGCGAGTCGGAGACATCGGGCAGTATCGGTCATTGTCTTTCTCCGACGAAGTCGCGGCCCAGGCAACCGAAACCGATGCGGTTTACTCAGCCCGTGGGGCCGAACCGATTCGAGCGGGCAGACGCTTTGCAGTATTCGTCCGAGGCACTCGCAACGGCGGTGCAGACCCACGGGTTGAGTATGGCATCACTTATTCGGGGGCGCGTCGCAAGAGACCGTCGTCCGCTTCGGTTTTTTGGTCCATACACCTGTGCCCGTGGGCGTACACGCACCGGTCTTGGCGTCGTAGGTGCAGAGTGTCTTGCGGTAGCAGTCCTCGTCCGGCATGTTACAGTTAGTGCGCTGCTCCTCGCCTTTCAGGTACTGCCTGCATTCGAGCGGGAAGTCCTGCTTGACCTCGTAGACATCGAGCGGACCCGCGTTTTCGCAGAAATACTGTTGATTGTTGTAGCTCGAGCATTGTTTCGAACCATCGGGGCCGCCACACGAACCCGTCGACGCCGACGCGAATTTAAAGTCGCAGGGCACCGGCGGATCCGCGAGCGCTGGCGACGATGTCTCGAGCAACAGCCCCGCCCCGAGCAAGCCCAGGGCGAAACAGAACAACGCGAGTCCTACACGTTTCATGGCGCAACCACCCTTTCGGTACGAAGGAGGCGATGGATCGGTACGGTCAATCTGCAGGCCTCCGATTCTTCCGCAGCATCCGTCTTGACGACATCGATGGTTAAGGCCGCGTTCAAGGCACGGCCATCATTCGCATCCGGCAGCGACAGACGTAGGGAATGGGCAAGATACGCTCGCTTCTCGTATGGCCCGACGGCCACGCGCGGATCGTCGCACCGGACCCCGATGATCCGCACCGGCTGTCGCGCGGAGACGACTACGAGTCGCTCGACGGGGCCGGGTACGTCGGACCCGACCACCACGGCCGCCGGTTCGGTGGCAATCGGCGCGGCGAAGGTCGCTTGCAAGAACACGTTGGACATCGGCGCGATGGGGCTATTCGTCCGGACCACCATCACCGCACTGACACTGCCGCTGTGCGACAGTGGTCGGGCCGAAAATGTCACCTCAATGCGTTGGACACCTTCGACGGGCCGCGGGTCGAGCAAACGGGCGGCATAGGCCGGATGGTTCAGTTCCAGGCCGACGACGCGGGCGTCCGCCATCTTGTTCGGTCGCAGTCGAACGGTTGTTCGGACAGGAGTGAAGTTGTCCACGACGCCGAAGTCGATGCCGCGCGGCTCGACGCGGTAATCCGTCTCGACCAGGGCGTTAACAGCGACCGACCGGAGCGCCGTCCGGTGACGGTCCAAGGTCCGGTAGTACACGGTGACCTCGGCACCTTTCCGGCCGTCGGTCCCTTCCGTTTTCATCCTCACGGGAATGTCGCACGACTGGCCAGGATCGACGACAGTGCCGGCTACACCGTCGGCCGTCGAACAGCCACAGGTCGAATGAACGTCGTATAGTTCAACTGGCTGGTCCCAGGAATTCGTCAGTTTGAAGGCATAAGTCAGACTCTGGTTCTGGGGCACACGCCCGAAGTAGTGACGAGGCGGTGCGATCGTCACTTGGTAATACAGGCCAGGGTCCGGTCGGAAGGCGACTGCGGCTGCAACGCCGGCTACCAGCACCATCAACCCACCAACGGAGACGCCGGTCAGCCACGACCTCCAATTGACTCGAATGCCTCCCGATTTCTCCTGCCACGCGGCAAGCGTCGCCAGCGCGAACACGTCGAGAATCAGAGCGTATACCGGTGGTAGAGCAATTCGGCCGAGGCAGTCGCACGACGGCGCGTCGGCGAGCGTCTTGATCGCGCTGACCGCGGCGAACGCGGTGAAGCTGGCGACGGCGACGCCTCGGGCTAAACCCGGCAGCCGGCCGGATGCCAGCCACACACCCAACGTCAACTCGAACGCCGACAGACTTATCTTAAACCAGCGACTCTCGACTAGGGTGGCGCGGCTAGGTGGCGCGGCGACCAGGGCATACATCTTAAGGGCCGCCGAAACGACCAGCACGGCAGCGATCAAAAAGGGAATGAGTCGCCGGTCGCCGGTCGCCGGTCGCCGGTCGCCGGTCGCCGGTCGTGTTGAGTGGGCTGCGGCATAGCGGCATCGCTCCGAACCGCGTCATGGTCGCATCGCGCGTCGACTCTAGCGGGCACCAGCATATCCACGAACCGTCGGCGCGGCAAGCAAAAACTCAGAAAAATTTCGCGGTCGTCGTTTTGGGCCATCGTGTCACGTCTCCCACGCCGCCGGCACTCTCGCGAACCCAACCACTTGTGTAATGACATCGCTACGCCACGGGTTCGATCCGTCGCTAAACTGATGGCGTCCGATCCG
>CAZNSL010000464.1:0-5279 GCA_964574975.1 uncultured Alcaligenaceae bacterium
GATCTTCCCACGATCCTCCATTGCATCCGTATCGGAATCGGTTACGCTAATCCTGCCTGCTCGGTAGCAACCGAGCAAGCCCCGCATCGACTCACGAGCGTGGCCCTCATGGCAAGCCTGGCCCTCCATCCCGCGAACGAGACGGCGACCGATACGGCGCGCAGCCGGTTATCCCGCGGCATCGCGGTCGGCCTGGGCGTGCTGCTGCTGACGGCCGCGGGACTGAAACTGTACGGGCTAAACGTTTCGCCGGTGCCGCACGTCGGCTGGTTTTCGACCGCGCGGGTCCAGGTCGTGGCCGTCGCGTGGGAACTGGCCCTCGGACTGTGGCTGCTGTCCGGCTCGTACCGCGCTGGAGCGTGGTTGGCCGCGGTAGGTACGTTCGCAACGTTTGCCGCGGTGAGCGGTTACTTCGGCGCGATCGGCGTGGCAAACTGCGGCTGCTTCGGCGTCGTCCGCGCCAGCCCGTGGGCGGCGTTCGGCGTGGACGTGGCGGCGTTGGTGTTGCTGGCACTGTGCCGGCCGGCCTTGAATGGCGGGGCGTTGCGGTTACCGTCCCAATTCGTCACGGTTGGTGTCGGCGGGGCGGTTCTCCTCGTCGGCGTCATCGCACTCGGGTCGTGGGTCTACGGGTCGCCGCGACTGGCATTGGCCAAACTGCGCGGGGAATCGTTCGGCGTCGCGCCGAGCTACGTCGATTACGGAACGCGGACGGTCGGTGAGCGGGTGAACGCCACCGTGGAGATTCGCAACTTCTCCGACCAGCCGTTGCGGCTGATCGGCGGAACAGTTGACTGCTCGTGCCTGACAACGCTCGACTTGCCGATAACGATCCCTCCAGGCGAGGCCCGCCCCGTGACGATCCAATTGGTGGTTCCACAGACGAAACGGGGGACGTATCCGTTCACGGGTCGGAACTCCATTTTCCAGACGTTTTTCAAGCGTGATGCCGCGTTTGGACACCAATACCGCCGTCGGTTATCGTGTCAGAGCCTAGTCATTCAGGGTATTCCCACGTGAACGAACACATAGAAGCAGACGGCGACGAAGTCGAGGATTCCATGGACTGTGACAAGAAATGGAATAGCCTGCGTCACGGGCTGTACAAAATGAAATCTGTTGCTCTCGCACTCGTAATCCTGATGCAGTTTAATGCGTTCGCGGCGAGGACATGGGGCGCGGATAACGACCTCTTGATGAAGTTAGAACGCGGCTGGAATCACTTGCAGTTGTTAGATGAGGAGCAGAGCAGCTACACGATCAAACGACAGAGCTATGATCCGAAGATTGCAACCCTTCAGAATGTGGCCGCAGCGGTGAAGATCGACCGTAAGCCAGGGTACTTTCGAGAAACCATAACCACCGATACTGAGATGGGTGTATTCGGGTACAATCCGAAGTACAGCTTCTCGCTCGGCAAGCGTGCCGGCAAAGGTGCATACCTGTCGCGCATCACCTTGACCGAGCCGGGGATTGCCAACCCTGATATCCAAGCGACGTTACAGTTCGGATCGGCGACTAGAAAATACTACCCTTTAAGCCACGTGCATCATCAACCTGGACCCGAGTTGCTGAAAAATACATCACTTGTTTTAGTTGCCAGCCGCCCCGGCCCGGACGGTTCACTCGAAGTCGATGTCAGGTTCGATGTCGCCTTGCCTGGGTCGCAGAGGCCTCCCTTGCCCGTAGCCCTCACGCTGACCGTAGACCCAGCCAAGTATTACTGCGTCAAGGGTTTTCGATTTGCCCCCTCAATGGGGGATAGGAAGGATGTCGAGTTCGTGCGTGTTATAGGCGAACGAGGGCGCCTGGTCTGCACGCGAACTGAGTTGAAACAGATTTCCAAGGGATTTCACGAAGTTGAAGAATTTCAAGATTACGATTTCACCCACCCGATTCCCGATAGTGAGTACTACCTTTCCCATTATGGACTTCCAGAGCCAGTTGGGTTAGCGGCCCCGGTTAAGGTAACGCCCACGTTCGTGTGGTTGATCGTTGGTGCCGCAGTCGCCGCCACTTTGGCGATCGTCCTAGGAAGGCTGACCAAAGGTTCCAGAGTCCGCCACCGTAACTAACGGTGCGGTGAACGGTGGGTCTATGCTCCGAGCGTTTTTTCTTTTTTTTGTTACGTTGACCCTATCTCTTGCAGTCGCCTGTGCATGCGACAAATGCTGCGAGTCACCTTTAGCTCGAATTGTGTTAAACGATGTGGCGTTTGGGAACGTTACCGTTGGTGGCAGCGGTACGACTAGGCAGGCTATCGTCGCCAACCTCTCCCATCGCCCTGTACGAATAGTTGGAGCTTCTTCGGGCTGCGCGGCGCATACATGTCACGAAATCAAGTTGGACGGCGATCTTAGCATCCCTGCGGGTGGTGCGGCGGCCATCACCGTCAAGTTGATGGTGTATGCCCCTGAGCCGTTCGATATCCGATTTCAAGTGTTCGCTGACTATGATGGGCTAAGGGTCTTATCGGCCCGGCTTTACGGTCGAGGTGTATCGCCATGAGTCAGCTTAAGGTCTATTGTGACGCACGAATTCGGCGTGCTATCAGCCTGATCGAGTTGCTGGTCGTCATTGCCATCGTCGGCGTCCTCGCCAGCCTGACACTGGCCGCTGTCCAGCGCGCCCGCGAGTCGGCCACCCGGCTCAAGTGCCAGAACAACGTCAAGCAACTCGCCCTCGCCCTACACCAGTACCACGACGCCTACCGCGCCCTACCGGCCGGCCACCGCTCGCTGCTCAACCGCGACCTGATGCCGTACACCGGCTGGCTCGTCTCCATCCTGCCCTACGTCGAGCAGCCGACGCTCTACCAACAGACGCGGGCAGCGTACCTGCGGATGCCGCTGCCGTGGTTCGACCCGCCGCACACCGGTATCAAGGCCGTCGTACCCACCTACATCTGTCCGAGCGACGACCGCGTGATCCACCCGCAGTTGTCCGGCCGTAGCCAACGGCTGGTCGCGTTCACGTCGTACCTCGGCGTCAACGGCCGCGACCTCAACGCCAAGGACGGTGTGTTGTTTCAGGACTCGCGCTTCGCCCTCACCGACATCACCGACGGCACGGCCAATACGCTGATGGTCGGCGAACGGCCGCCGAGCGCGGACCTGCAACTCGGCTGGTGGTATGCCGGCATCGGCACCCGACTGACCGGTTCCGGCGACATGCACCTGGGCGTCCGCGAGCCGAACCTGCGGCCGATCGTGTCCGGCTCACCGTGCGGGCCGGGCGTCTACCCGTTCCGGGCGGCCGGCGGGTTCGACGATCCGTGCGGCCAGTTCCACTTCTGGTCGCCGCACCCCGGCGGAGCCAACTTCGCCCTGTGCGACGGGTCAGTGCGATTCCTGACGTACGCGGCCGACCCACGGATGCCGGCCCTGGCCAGCCGTGCCGGCGGCGAGGTAGCAACCGTGCCCGATTGAGTCCGGGGCCGGAATCGTTGCATTCGTTTCATGAAACGCAAATTCGTTGCACGACCCCACACCCCGTTTTCGTGCAACGAATCCGCCGGCGTCAGACGGGAATCGGCTCGCCGCGTTCCGCAAGTGCCGTATCGGCAAAACCTTGTGCGCGCAGTTGCTCGGCCAACGCCTCCGCCTGCTCCGGTTCGCCGTGAACCAGTCGTACCCGGCCGACCGAGCCGGCCAGCGGGGCGAACAGTTCGCGGAAGTCGGTCTTGTCGGCGTGGCCCGAGAAGCCACTGAGATCGTACACCTCGGCCCACTTGTTCCAGTTGCGCCCCCGGAAGAAGACCGTGGCCCCTTTCTCCTTCAGCCGCGAGCCGAGCGTCATCGGGGCCTGGAAGCTGACCAGGACAATGCTGGCCCGCGGGTCGTCGATGTGTTCGCGCAGATGGTAGACGATGCGGCCCGCCTCGCACATGCCGCTCGACGCCACCACCACCGCCGGCCCGCGGCTCTCGACCAGCGCCTGACTCTCCTCGCGCGACTCGACGTAGGTAATCTCCGGTTCGCCGAGGAAGTCGCCGGGGGCGGCCGGCAATTCGTCCGGGTAGTCGCGGTAGACGTCCACGATCCGGGTGCCCAACGGGCTATCGACGTACACCGGCACGCGGCCGATTCGGCCATCGCGGATCGCCGTCTGCAAGACGTGCAGGATCAGTTGCGAGCGACCGAGGCTGAATGCCGGCACCAGCACCTTGCCGCCGCGCTCGGCGGTGCGGCGAACGATCTCGACGAGCAACTCGGTCGTCCGCTCAATGGTATCGTGCGTTCGCCCACCGTAGGTGCTTTCGCTCAAGAGTAGGTCGGCAGCCGGCACCGGCACTGGCGGCGAGTGCAGCGGCAGCGTCCGCCGGCCGAGGTCGCCGGTAAATGTCACGGTCCGCGGCCGAGGACTGGCGTCGAGCGTTAGGGCCACCATCGCCGAGCCGAGCAGGTGCCCGGCGTCGAGCAATTGGAATGCGACGCCGCCGACCGCGCAGTGTTGCCCGTAGTCGAGCGGCACGCACTGGTCGACGGTCTGGTACACGTCGGCTCGGCTGAACGGTACGTAGTCGTCGAGCCGCGACCGGCCGCCGGACGCGCTAACCAATGCCCGCTCTTCCTGAATGCGCGCGGAGTCAATCAGCATGACTTCGGTCAGGTCGCGGGTGGCGGCGGTACAGTAGATCGGGCCATCGAAGCCCTGGCGGACCAGGGCCGGTAGGAAACCGCAGTGGTCGGTGTGGGCGTGCGACAGGATGACTGCGTCGATGCGCTTCGGCTCGAACGGGAACTCGATGCGGTTGCTCGTCTCGTTGCGCGACCCGCGCGATTGGCCACAGTCGAGCAGGACGCGCTTGCCGCACGCATCGACGAGGTGCATCGAACCGGTGACCGCGCGAGCGGCCCCCCAAACGGTCACGGTCGGACGGGGGGGGTTCGCGGTCTCAGGCATACGACTCCGGCGTGTGGGGACTGCCCATGCCCCATCGTAAGGTGTTGCGCCGCTGGGGGCAAGGTTAACCAGCGCTAGCATCGACCGGCTGGCGGCAGCATGACACTGTTTCCAGCCATCGAACGCGATCGCCGACGAGCAGTGGGTACGGCCAGTTGTTACGGCACGTGCGAAACGCCTCCGGGGAGGAGGCGTTGTATCGAGGGCCTGGCGCTGCGAGTGGAGTATCCCCGACAGGATTCGAACCTGTAACCTCTGCCTCCGGAGGGCAGCGCTCTGTCCAGTTGAGCTACGGGGACCTATCCGACGGTCATAATACCCGTCGTCGCGTTACAGTCAACGTGACGCCGCGAGCCGAGTCCGCGAGGCGAGCG
>CAZNSL010000465.1:0-5273 GCA_964574975.1 uncultured Alcaligenaceae bacterium
GTCGTTACCAACGGCTTCCAGGGGCTGACGCCCCTGGCTACCCACGGCCGCCCCTCCGGGGCTAAATCTGCCAAACGCTTACCCAATGACCAGCATCTCCCGGTACATGGCCAGTCGGCCATCGACCTCGGCCATGGTCGCTCGACGGAGGCGGTCGAGGCCGAAGTCTTCGACCGTCAGGCTGGCGAAGATCGTGCCGAACGCGATGGCCCGTCGCAGCGCGGCCGGGCTGAACGCCGACTGCGTACTCAGGTGACCCATGATGCCGCCGGCAAACGTATCGCCGGCCCCGGTCGGGTCGCGGACCTCATCGGTCGGAAACGCCGGCAGCACCGACACGCCACCCTCGCTGAACAGCATCGCCCCGTGTTCGCCCTTCTTGACGATGACGAATTTCGGCCCCAGCTTGCGCACCCGCTCGCCGGCCCGCACAAGACTGTCCTCGCCGGTCAAGAGGCGTGCTTCGCTGTCGTTGAGCAACAGGCCATCGACTCGCGGCAGCAACTTCAACAGGTCGGCGCGAGCGTTGTCGATCCAGAAGTCCATCGTGTCGGCGACGACGAGTTGCGGCTTGGCCACCTGGTCGAGAACCTTGGCCTGCACGGCCGGGCTGAGGTTGGCGAGGAAGACGTGGCTAGTGCTCCTGTACGATTCGGGCAGCTTCGGGTCGAAGTCGGCCAGGACGTTGAGGTGCAGCTCGAGCGTGTCGCGGGTGTTCATGTCCTGGTGGTAGCGGCCGCGCCAGCGGAAGGTCTTCTGGCCGGGGTACGTCTCGACGCCGGCCAGGTCGATATCGCGGCCGGCGAACACCTGCCGGAAGGAGGTCGGGAAGTCCTCCCCGATGGGAGCGATGAGCCGCGGCTGGGTGAAGAAGCTGGCCGCGAACGACGAGAACGACGCCGAGCCGCCGAGGACATCGTCCGCGGTGCCGTTGGGCGTCTCGATGCAGTCGAAAGCGAGCGTACCGACGATCAGAAGCGACACGGGTAGGGTGCCTCACGGTGGGTGCGGGTCAACGCGATTGGTTTTACCGAGTCGCGGCCGCTTCCGCCACCGTGGGTCATTCGGCGTCGAAGCTGACGCGGTCGTACACGTCGCGCAGGCGGAGCGTCACGCCGATAGAATCAATCACGACTTTGGTCCGAAGGCCGGCGTGGTAGCGGCAGTTCCAACTGCCGTCGTCCTGCCGCCGATAGTGTTCGACGTATGGCTTGTCCTGCGCGACGAGGACGTAGTCGGTAAGTGTGGGGTTGTGGTCGCGGTAACGCTGGAACTTGCCGCCGCGGTCGAAGGATTCGGTGGACGGCGACAGGACCTCGATGATCGCTTTCGGGTTAAGAACGGTGTCGCGCTGGCCGTCCAGGTACTCCGGCTCGCCGCAGATGACGACGACATCGGGGTACGAGTACATGCCCTGGAAGTTGCGTCGGGCCGCCGTGATCGGCCCGCTGCGGACTCGCGTGTTGTTGACCCGTGCCCGGCACGGCGTCCCCTTCACCTGCGTGGCGACGGTGGCCGCCAAGTTCGTATTAACGTCCCCGTGTTCGGGGCTTTCGCCCGCCATAGCGAAGATTTCGCCATCGACGTACAGGTGCCGCTCCTCGGCGTCGCGCTCGAACGCCAGGTACTCGACCTCGGTCATGAGCTTCGTCTTCGGCAGTCCCATTGGCAGGCTCCGGCTCGGCATCGGTTGTTGACGAGTATACCCGACTCCCACTCCACGAGGGAAGTCGCCTGCGTTACCCCGGCCGGGAGAACGGGACCACCCATTCGACGACGGCGTCCGCGGGCCTGGGCATGTCGGCCGAAACGTCCAGGTCGCGCCAGCGCAGCGGGCCGTGGACGCCGTGCGGGATGAATCGGACGCGACCTTTCGACGGCTCGACGCGCACCTCCACGAAGCTCTGCATGAACGGTGCAACGTTCGAGTCGAAGGCGGCCGACAGCCACTCTGCCGAGAACGGCCAGGCTCCCAAGCGGTTCGTCCACCACCACGCCGGCCGCTTCCAGGTCGGCGTGGTGGCGTCGATCTTGGCGACCACCGCCGCCCGGCCGGGGTAGAAGGCCCATTCGCGGGTCGCCGGCTGCTCGGGCCAGGCCAGGGCGGTGCCGAAGCTCAGGTACGCGCCGCCACCGCCGTTGACGAAGTGGTGCGTCGGCAGCCGGCCGCCCGCGCTCGGCTCGGCGTAGTATTCGAAGTCGTGCGTATCGCCGGCCATGACGACCGCGACGCCGTGTTCGCGCAGCAGGTCGTGCAGGGCGGCGAAGTCGGCGTTGTCGCCGACGGTGGACTGGCCCCCGGCATAGAACGGGTGGCCGAGAATCGCCATCTTGAACTTGCCCTTGGCCGATGCGAGGGCGGCCGTGAGCCAATCGAGTTGCACGGGATCGACGCGGCGGGCCACGCCGGTGTCCACGGCGAACAGTGCGAACGTGTCCGTCTGGAACTGGAAGTACGGGGCCTTCTGGAACTGCGTCGGCACGCCGTACTCGCGGCGATACCGCGTGGCCGTGGCGATCAGCCCGTCGATGGTCGCGTCGGTGGTGCTACTGATGCCACCATCGGCGGCCACCCGCGCCCGCAGTGCGGTTCGGGCGGCGGCGGGTTCGAGGAAGGTGGCGACGAACGCTTCGAGGGCGTCGTACCAGTCGTGGTTGCCCGGGATGGCGTAGACCGGCTTCGTGGTGCCCATGAACGGCAGCCAGAAGTTCGCCTCGTAGTGCCGCATTGCTCCGGTGGGGTAGACCACGTCGGACGAGATTACGACGAACTTCACATCGTCGCGGCGCACCGCGTCGAGGTACGCGGCCCGCAGCGAATGCTGCGAAGCGTCGCCCTCACCCGTGTCGCCGATGACCAGGAACGCGAAGTCGCCATCGACGCCGGGCGGCGCGACCGCGAACGCCCGACCGGGGTCGCTCGCGCCATCCTTGTCCAGCACGGCGCGGACCATCGCTTCGCGCCAGGTATCGGTGCGTTGCTCGGCCCAGGAGTTCCAGATGCCGGCGGCCCAGTTCTCGGTGTCGAAGTACCAACTCATGCCCCAAACCGGCACGGTGGCGGCGATGATGGCCGCCAGCGGCAGGCCGATTTGTAGTCCCCGGCTCAGGGCGGTGCGCAGCGAATACCGCGCCTGCTGCAACCGGATCGAACCGCGCAGCCGATAGGCCAACAGTGCGTAGACCCCGCGGCGGACCCAGCCGCGCGCCGCGGCCGGGGCGGCCAGGCACCAGGACCAACCGCGCCGCACCAGCCCGCGGGTCAGCCGCCGCCCGACGATGCCGGCCGGGATGATGACGACGAACGCCAGGATGAGCGCGTACAGGAGGTCGCCGAGGACCGCGACGATCGGCGACAGGACGCCCAGCGTGCTACGATCCAGACCCATGCGGCCGAGGTGAATGGCGAACAGGGTCGCAATGTAGCCGACGATCCATCCGCGGTCGATCGCCGAGCGGGACGACTCCTCAACCGCGATCTGCTGGGCCAGGGCCTCCAGCTCGGGCCGGCCCTCGACGTCCAGGCCAGCGATGGCGGTGTCGCCGGCATCACCGGCCGCGAATACAGGCGCGAGAACGATGTCCGAGGCCGTCGCTACCATGCGGTACGCGCCTGCGATGGCGACGACCCACGTCGATGATGACCGGGCGAACGCCATGAGCAGGGCCGCCACCGCGAGGTTGCCGAAGCTCGCCAGCATCCATCCCGTGGTCGTGCGCCGCGGGTCGCGCCGGCGAGCGGCCACGAACAGATTGCGCAACCCGTCGAGCGCGAACCAGCCGGCCAGGAACACGACGAGTCCCGACGCCGCCAGGTACGGGGCATTGATGAGCAGGGCACCCATCGCCAACGTGACGCCGCCGCCGAACCACGCCGTCTGTTGCGCGGCCGCCGTCGCCCGGCGGAACCCGTGGGCGACTTCAAGCACGCCCGTCAGGGTCAGCAGCAACCCGACACGGCCCGGCACGTCCGCCTTGAGCAGCGGCGCGACGAACGCCAGCCCCGCCAGGACCAGCACGGCCAGCGCCGGTCCGTTGCGGTGACGGAATAGCTCGGTGAGTCGCGGCCGACGTGGTGGTGCCCCGTCGTTCGGAGTATGGACTGTAGCCACCTCGATCCGCTTGCGGTCGGCAAGCGGCCCCGGCGCGTGTGCGATCGTCGCAGTTCAACGACTGTATACGACGCCCGTGCGGCGGGAGAAGTCGTGCCGCGACCGCCGGCGCCGGACGGCGAGCAGCAACGAGCCGCCCACGCCGCACAGGGCCAGCGTGCCGGGTTCCGGAACGACCGAGGTGCCGTTGACCCGAAAGGCCGCGATCTCGGTTCGGCCGAAGGGGTTGAACTCCCAGGTGGTGCCGTCGGCGCTGGCAGCCCAGATGCCGGTTTGCAAGGGGCTGCTCCAGTTCCAGCCGCCGGAAGTGTCCGCCGCGCCGGGGAACGCGGCGATCCAGTACGTCGTGTTGGCTTCCAACACGGGCCGCGACACCGACGTGCCGACGGAGAGCGTCTGCGTCGGCGAGTAGAGATACGGCAGGTTCTCGAACGCGAACGACTCCAGCACGGCCCCCGGTTGGCCTTGGGCGTCGGCACGAAGTTCCACGACGATCCGGTTGGTGCCCGGGATCAGACCGCTGCCCAGGGCGAGTTCGACCGAGGTGAACTCGGCCTGGAAGGTGGGCCGGAACTGCATGGCCTTGCCGCCGGCCGGCGAGGTGCCGTCCCCCTGCGGGCCGCGCAGCACGTACGCACTGGTGTGGTTCCACTCGTCCCCCGGGCCGAGGTTGCTGAAGACGACATCGGCCCTCGCGGCCTCGGCCCATGTGAGGACGGCGAGGACGGTCGCCAAAGACGGACGTGGGATTCGCGCGTCGTGTCGCATCCTTGCCCCTCCGCGTTCGTCACGATCCGGCCCGGTCAGTGTGCCCCCTTGTACCACGACGATGACGCCCGTTCAAGCGACGATGGCCCGTCGGTGTACCGATTCGTCAGCCTCACACGAGTAAGTCCGCCACCCGCACGACCGCCGTGGGCAGTGCTAACGGCGCGACGGCGTCGGCCAAGCCGAGTGCCTGTTGGGTGGCGTAGTCCCCCGCTTGCGGGTCGCGGTAGACGAGCAACCGTCTTCCGTTGATGTCGACCACCCAGTACTCGCGGATGCCGGCCCTGGCGTACAGCAACCGCATGTCGATCGTGGCCAAGACGAGGGAGTTGTCCGCCACTTCGATGACCAAGTCGGCCGGTGTCGGGTGCCCGGCACTGCCGCGCGGCGTGC
>CAZNSL010000466.1:0-5264 GCA_964574975.1 uncultured Alcaligenaceae bacterium
GCCGCGAGCGTAAGCGAGCGGTCGGAGCGTTCCGACCGCTCGCTTACGCTCGCGGCTCTTATCGACGCCTCGCGCACTTGAAGTTCTAGTCGCAGCCGTCGAACAGGGTGCCGATCGGCAGCGGCCCCGGCTCTCCGACCAGCGTACCGAGGACGTAGCCGAGGACGTGGTAGGCGTCGTGAGCCGCGCGACGGGCGTCGCCAGATGCACCTTCGCGCAGGAAGGCGATGAGCCGGCGGAGTTCGGCGAGTGGGAAGTCGGTCGGATACGGATGGCCAACGACGGGAGCGGACGCGGACATGGGATGATCCTCAGAGATGTGCGGGCGATTCAGAAGAGCCAGAGCGGTAGGACCGACGTGCGCCAGCCCGCAAGGCCGGCGAAGGCCCACGAGTCGTCCTGGGCGAGCATCCGCGCGAAGACCGACCCGCGACACCAGAAGCCGGCCGCGCTCGGTTCGCCCGGCCCGACCGGGCCAATGTGCGCGTCCGGTCCCCAGGAATTGTCGATGTGGACGTGCAACTCGCCGTCGATCGGCGCATACCCGTCCGCGGCCATGCAGTGCGCCCACGAACCGGACGGCTCGCACGCACCGTTCGCGTCGCGGCGCATGGCGAAGCCCTGCTGCGAACACACGGCGATCCCGTGACCCGCGGCCAGCGCGATTTGGGCCTCGTCGAGCGTCCGGACCTGGGCCACGTCGGTACACGGGTGCAGCTTCGCTTCGGGTTCGAGATCGTCGGGCACACCGTCGTCGCCGTAGCGCCGACAGAGCGATTCGCTATACGCGCTCAAGTCGTGCGACCCGTAGCGGCCGCGGGCGACGACGCCCCAGCGACGCACGAACTCCGCCGCCCACGCGCCGACGCTGCCGTCGCCGCCGCGCAGCCGGCCGCCGCCCACCTCGACGCGCGAGCCGCCGTAGATCACCTCCTGGGCCAGATCGCGGAACTCCTCCGGCTCGCCGGCCGCGATCTCGCAGGCCATCGTCCGCTCGACCGCGGCCGCGGTGCCGAACGACACGCACGACCCGACTCGCCCCTGCTGGCGGCACGGCGTCTTGCGGCTGAACAGCCGCTCGTATGCCTGCCAGGTGAACACGCGCTCCGGCAGGTCCGCGCTGGCCAGGGCGGCGAACGTCGGCGTCGTCGCAAACGTCGGGTGCGGCAGCCCGGCTTGCACGCGGCGCACGGCCGCCGGGTCGGCGACCCAGCCGGGCGTGTAGAAAGCGTTCGTCATCGGGCGATCTCCTCGTAGAGCGACGCAACGCGGAGCAGCAAGGCTTTCGCGCGGCCGCGCAGGTCGGCGGTGAGCGGCTGGTCGCCCGCCTCGCCGAACTGCCGAACGAACTCCGACCGGACGACTTCGCGCAAGGGCCGCAGCTTCGGCAACGGGACGCGGGCGTGCGTCACCGCCGCAAGTGCGTCGTTCAACTGCCGGTGGGTGCCGAATCGGGCGTCGTCGGCGAGCGCCGCGGCCTCGCGGAGTGCGGCGGCCAGCAGCCGGACGTCGGCCTGTTTCGTCGGCGACGTTTCCGCGGCGTAGGCGACGCGCAGCGCCGACAACAGCGCGTCGTCCGGTCCGGGCGGCGGGGTCGGGCCGGGGTCGCCAACGACGACGGCGAACGCGGCCCGCGCCTGTTCGCCAGTGCCGCCGGCAGCGACCGCGACGAAGCGGTAACGGCCGCGGGCCAGACCGCGGGTGTCGAGGACGAAGGTGCGCGCGTCCTTGAGCAGCGCGGCCGGCAGCGGTTCGACGCCGTCCAGACCGACGTACTCGACGCTCACCGCATCGGTACGCGGCGCGAACAGGACGTACTGCCCGGCCGGCCGCACCTCCGGTGGAATGTCCACGGCCGGCGGCGCGGCCGCCGCGCCAGGCACGAGTAGCGCGAGAAGTGCGAGCGAACGCATTGGTGGTTCCTTATGCCACGGAGTCATCGCCCGGCCGGGCGAGGTGCTGCCACAGCGCGTCGATCTGGTCGCGCAGCGCGTCGAAGCGAGCCTCGACGCGCTCGTACAGCTCGCGCCGGTCCTCGCGGGTCGCGGCGTCGCGGGCGGCCTCGCGTTCGCGGTGGTACGCTCGCTCCGCTTCGATCTGCTTCGCGTGGTCCGCCCGCGCCTGGCCGGCTTGCACGTTCTGCTGGCGCACGACCCACAGCACGGTGCCGATCACGCTGGCGAAGCCGCCGATCTGGAGGGCCGGCGCGGCCTCCGGCGGTGCGGCCTGCGCCAGCAGGGCCGACGCCGCCGCGCCGGCCAGCCCGACGGCAGCAGCAGCGACGGGGTGGAACGCGAACCCGGCCAGCGAACGGATGGACATGGCGATGACCTTCCGCCGCGGGCGGATCGATAGTGAGGTGCAATGTGTGGCAGGCGGCAGATGCGCGGGGCAAACGGCCACCGCGTCGAAACATGCACTTGTGTACACTATTTCACGGATCGAGATGTGTCAAACCGTTGCCGTCGGGTCCGTAGCGAGCCATGCGACGTGCGACTCGTTTGCGGGCGTGGGCCGAGACGCTGGTCCGGCGAGACGCACGTAATCGAAACTGCGCCCGCCCGCCCCTTTTTCCCCGCCGTGAACTATGTTTACTGTGCCGTGCGCCCCGCACCCACGTCCCGCGAAGGATGGGCCTCCGATGCCGGCTTCCGAGTCCCCTGGCGTTCTGGTCGTCGACGACCAGGCCGACATGCGCGCCCTGCTCCAGACGGTGCTGCGCCACCTCGGCTTCCGGGTCTGGCTCGCCGACGGGGGCAAGGCGGCACTGGCCCTGTACCGCGTCCACCGCGACGAGATCGCCGTCGTTCTGCTCGACGTGGTCATGCCTGAATGGGACGGGCCGAAGACGCTCGCGGAGATCAAGGCCGTCAACCCGATGGCCGTCTGCTGCTTCGTCACCGGCGAGTCGGCCAGCGTCTCGGCCGACAGCCTGATCGCCATGGGCGCGGCCCACGTCGTCCGTAAGCCGTTCGAGCCGGTGGCGCTGGCGCGGACGCTCTGGTCGCTGTGCGGCCCCCGCGACCGCCGCTCCGACCGGCCGCGCTACGAGCGCCAATCCACGAAGGTGCGCGTCGGGGCGGGGCTGGAGCCGGCCCACGTCGTCGAGAGTTGGGTCAGCGATGCGTCGCCCGGCGGGCTGCGGCTGCGGCTGCCGGAACGGATCGGTGAAGTCGGCTCGATCCTGAGCATCCGCCCGGCCGACGCCGACGACGACGCGCCGTGGATCCCCGTGCAGGTGCGCCACGGCCGCGCCGATGGCGGCGGCTGGACCATCGGCTGCCAAATCCTCCACCCGGCGGCGCTGGAACTCTTGCGTTGTCAGCCCGAAGCGCGAGCGACGGAGCGTGTTATCCGTCGCTCGCGCTCCGGGCTGGCAGCGTCTGGGGCCGACAAGACTTCTTTGCACATTCGGCATTCCCGCCCCGTCGCGACGGCGTCACCCGCTGCGCCGTCGGGGCGTTGGCAAACTGGGCTGACATCGCGGTCTGTGCCGGGGATAATGAATCTTCAAACCCCGGCCGTCGGCCGGCGAATCACTCTAAGAGGTTCGTGTCACCAGGGGGCAGTCCCATGAACCGTCGGGTTCTCGGGTGGGGGGCGTTAGCCGTCGCCGTCGTGGCCGCGGTCTTCGCCCACCAGTTCTGGCACTGGATGGTCGAGCGCGTCGAGGTGCCACCGGGGCACTTCCTCGTCCGCATCCACTTGTGGGGCAAGCCGCTGCCGCCTGGCGAAATCCTCGCCCCCGACGAGACCTATCAGGGCGTCCAGAAGGATGTGCTGCCCGAGGGGCGGCACTTCTTCAACCCGGTCGTGTGGTCGTACGAGATCGTCAAGATGCTCGACGTACCGACCGGCCAATGCGCCGTGCTGACGCGCAAGTACGGTAAGGACCTGCCGGAGGAGCGGGTCAAGACCGGCAACTTCCTGGTGGACCTCACTCCGAAATCGCCGGACGAGGAGTACCGCGGCATCGTGCGGCAGGTGCTTCTGCCCGGCAAGCACCGCGTCAACCCGTACGCCTACGAGGTGCAGGTCGTGCCGGCCGTCGAGATCAAGGCCGAGCAGGTCGGCATCCGCACCGTCAAGGTCGGCCTCGACCCGCGCGTCCTGAAGCTGGAGCCCGACCAGGGCGAGTACGTCGTGCCGGTCGGCCGGCCGGAGGGCGAGTACCGCGGCGTACAGGAGAAGCCGGTCGCGGCCGGGACCTACTACATCAATCCGTACGCCGAGGCAATCGTGCCGGTCGACGTGCGCAGTCACCGCGTCGAGTTCACCGACATCGAGTTCCCCTCCAGCGACGGCTTCACGCTGCGGCCGCAGATTTTCGTCACCTACCGCGTGGACCCGCAGAAGGCTCCGGAGCTGTACGTCACGCTGACCGAAGAGGGCGGGCTGCACCAGACCGACAACGCCGGCCCGGAACTGGAGCGGAACGAGATTCTGCGCAAGATCGTCCTGCCGCACATTCGTGGCTACACGCGGATCGAGGGCAGCAAGTTCGACGCCCGCGATTTCATCGCAGCGGCCAACACCAAGCCGGGCGCGCCCGTGGCGGCTCCGCCGGCCGGCCCGCAGGTGAACCCGCGCGAACGGTTGCAGCAGTTCCTGATGGAGAAGGTCGGGCCGATGACACAACGCACCGGCGTCGTCATCGAGTCGATCACGCTGGCGGCGATGGACGCTCCGCCGGACCTGGCCGATCAGATCAGCCAGCGCGAGCTGGCCCGCGTCATCCGCGAGAAGAACGCCGACAAGGTCGGCCAGTTCAAGGCCGAGCAAGAGTTGAAGGCCATCGAGGCGCTCAAGCAGCAGGAGCAGGAGAAGGTGGATGCCCAGACGCGTATGGTCCAGGCGCGGGCGCTCGCGCAGCAGAAGAAGGCGGTGCAGGAGTCGAGCCTGAAGCAGCAGTTGGAAAGTGCGCGGCTGCGGCTGGAGTCGGCCCGCAAGCAGGCCGAGGCGGTGCTGGCCCGCGGCAAGGCCGAGGCCGACGTGATCCGTCTGCAGAACGAGGCCGAGGTCGCCGGACTGCGCACGGCCGTCGGCGGCTTCCAGACGCCGGACCAGTTCGCCATGCACCAGGTGCTGTTGCGGCTGGCCCCGGCGCTGGGCGAAATCTTCGCTAGCGACGGCAGCGACTTCGCCAAACTGTTCGCAGCGTACATGACCCCGCCGGCGACGGCGACGAAGCCGATCCCGCCGTCCACCGCTGCCAGTACCGGCGATAAGAAGCCGGGCGAGTAACGTCTGTCTCCCCTCTCCCG
>CAZNSL010000467.1:0-5252 GCA_964574975.1 uncultured Alcaligenaceae bacterium
CAGGAAACCGGTACGCGGATCCTGCCTGGGTCGTACGCTCTCCCATTCGGTACAGTCCAATGAAAGAAAATCCGATAATAGGATATTGACATCCGATTATCGACCGACTAGGATGCCGTTATGCTGACGAAAAGCGGGCTCCACGCTGTTCGAGCCGTCGTCGCCTTGGCGAAACTGCCGGAAGGCACGTACGCTGGGGCAGTGCGCATTGCCCGCGAAATTGGTGCCCCCCAGACCTATCTCGGTAAGCTGCTCCAGACCTTGGCCCGCGAAGGGTTGGTCGAGTCACAAAAAGGTCTGGGTGGCGGTTTTCGCCTGGCGCGCGATCCGCGCAACATTAACGTGCTGGATGTCGTCGAGCCGTTCGAACACGTCAGCCGCTGGACGGGCTGTATCCTCGGCCGGCCGGAATGTTCGGATACGGACCCTTGTGCGATTCACGATCGCTGGAAGGCCGTCCGCGACGCCTACCTGCGGATGCTGCGCCGAGCCACCATCGCCGAACTCGTTGACAAAGGGGAGCTTGAGACGATCGAGTTATAGTTTTTTCGCCCAAAAACGGATAATAGGATGCGATTAGTCGATAAGGAGACTGGGTCATGACCGCCGCGGAAACCGTCGGACGAATCGGTGCGTCCGCCCTGATCCCCGACCTGCTGCGCGACGCCCCGCACCTGCGGCCGGTCCTCGACCGCTACGGGCTGCGTGGCTGCGGCGGCCCGCTCGGCCCGCACGAGTCGCTCGGTTTCTTCGCCCACGCGCACGACGTGCCCCTGGACCGTTTGCTCGCGGAACTTCGCGCCGCGGCCGCACGACCGCTCGCCGCGCCGGCGACGCCCCCGGAAGCCGATGCTGCCGATGCCATTTACCGTCCGTTCTTCCGCGCCGGCATCGCCGTCGTGTTGACGCTCGGGGCCGTGTGGGGTGCGGCCCTGCTGCTCCGCATCGCCGTGACGGGGTCGTTCGCCACCGTGGGGTTGCACGAGGTCAACGCCCACGGCCACGCGCAAATCTTCGGCTGGGTCGGCTTATTCGTCATGGGGTTTGCGTATCAGGCGTTCCCGCGCTTCAAACACACCACCCTGGCCCACCCGCGGCTGGCCGTCCTGAGCTTGTGGCTGATGGTCGGCGGCGTCATCGCGCGGGCGCTGGCTGAACCGCTGGTCGCCTACTGGCCCGGCGCGTTCTGGCCGGCCGTCGCCGCGGGCGTCGTCGAGGTCGTCGCCATCGGCCTGTTCGTCGGAGTCCTCGCCGCGACCTGGCGGGCGTCCGGCAAGCCGCTCGCCTTCTTCGACTGGTACATCGTCAGTGCCCTGGTTTGGTTCGTCGTTCAGGCCGTGTACGAAGTGGTGTATCTGACCGCGACCCTGCAAGCGGCCGGGCCGGACCTCATCGCACTGGTTGGCACCTGGCAAGCCCCCTTGCGCGACATCCAGATTCATGGGTTTGCCACGCTGATGATCCTGGGCGTGAGTCAGCGGATCTTCCACCACTTCTACAGCCTGCCGGCCCCCGACCCACGCGTGAGTCGGCGGATGCTCGTCGCGCTGAACGTAGCCGTGGCCGGGGAAGTCCTGGGTCTGATCCTGATGCAAACGGCCGGCCGCGCCTGGGCGACGCTGTGGTACGCGTCCGTCGTGCTGCTGACCGCGGCGGCCGCGCGGCTGGTGTGGAGTTGGCACATCTTCGCCCGCCCGGCGGAGCCGGACCGGAGCCTGAAGTTCCTCCGCGCCGCATACGTTTGGCTGTTCGTCTCGCTCGGCATGCTGGTGCTGCTGCCGGTCTACCAGTTCGTACTGTTGCCGTGGCTGGCCTCGGACAGCGCCGCCGCCGCGACCGGCTTCTCGCACGCCTACTACGGTGCGACGCGGCACGCGATCACCGTTGGCTTCGTGAGTCTGATGATCGTCGGCGTCGCGGCGAAGGTAGTGCCGATCCTCAATGGTGTGCCGACGCGATCGCTACCGGCCCTGTGGCTGCCGTTCGTGCTGCTCAACCTCGGCTGTGCCCTGCGCGTCGTCGGCCAGACGCTGACGGATTTCGTCCCGACGGCGTTCCCCATCACCGGCGTCAGCGGCGTGCTCGAGGTGACCGGCCTGGCCGTGTGGGGTACTCACCTGTGGCGGATCATGCGCCGCGGTCAGGCGATGAGCGACGACGCGCCGATCGTCGGCCCGTTGACGGCCAGCCACAACGTCGGGGCCATCCTCAACCGGCACCCGGACCTGTTGCCGACCTTCGTGGCCTTCGGGTTCCAGCCGCTCTCGAACCCGGTGTTACGGCGGACGTTGGCCCGCAGCATCACAGTCGGTCAAGCGTGCCGACTGGCCGGGGTCGACGGGGCCGTGTTCCTGGCCGCGTTGAACGACCAACTGACCAGCCCGGGGACGGGTCGTGCGATTTCGCTGTCCGTAGTGGACGCGCCGCCGACACCACCGCCGGCGAAGGTCGGCTGCTCGTGCTGCGAGGATCAGCACGCCACGCCGAGTGTGTCGTAACGCCGTAGCGATGTGACGGAATGACCCATCGGTGTCGGGTCGTCGACGAGGAAATGTCGGGAAAATGTCGATCTCGCTCGCCCGCCGCCGAATGGCACGGACTCTGCGTAAGTGCTAGTTCCCGCAACGGTCTTGGGCGAGTTCGATTCGCAGTTTGAGGAGGCCGGATATGGCGAGGACGTGTAATCCCGGCGGACGGCGGCTCGGTTCCGCGCAAGCCGTCGGAGCATGTCTCATTGCGGGCCTGACGGTCTGGCTCGTGGCCGCGGTCCACGCGCCGGCTCGGCCCGACGCTCCCGCTCCCGCGGCCGACGGCTTGCGGCTGTACACCCAACACTGCCTGGCGTGCCACGGCGAGCGCGGCGACGGCGACGGCCCGGCGGCCCGCTTTCTCTACCCGCGGCCGCGTAACTTCGGCGAGGCCAAGTTCCGCCTGATCACGGCCGCAAACGGCATGCCCACCGACCAGGACCTGATGGAGGTCATCACCCGCGGCATGCCCGGTTCGGGGATGTTCCCGTTCGCTCATCTGAGCGACGCCGAGCGAACCGCCCTGGTCGCCCACGTCCGCACGCTGACGCGCACCGGGTTCATCGATCAGGCCCGCCGCGAGGCCGAGGCTGCCGGCGAGAAGGTCAATCTCGCCGAACTGGAAAAGGACGTGACCGACCTACTCAAGCCGGGCGAACCGCTCGTGCTGCCCGACGGTTTGCCGCCGGACGATGCCGCGTCGGTTGCCCGCGGCAAAGCGGCGTACCTGAAGAGCTGTGCCGCCTGTCACGGCGAGACCGGCAAGGGCGACGGCGTGCAGGAGCAGAAGAACGTCGACGGCACACCGACCGCGCCGCGCGACTTCACCCGCGGCATCTTCAAGGGCGGCCGCGACACCGCCAAGCTGTTCGCCCGCATCCGGCTCGGTATGCCCGGCACGCCGATGCCGGCCAACGATGCGGCTCCGCCCGCCGAAGTCGCCGACCTGGCGCACTACATCCAGTCGCTCGCGCCGGCCGCTGCACCGGCTGAAGTTGAACACCGCCGCACGACGCTCGTCGCCCGCCGGGTCGCCGCGCTCGGCGATGCGGCCTGGGCGAACGCACCGCAGGCGCGCGTCGTCGTCAGCCCATTGTGGTGGCGCAACTACGCCGAGCCGGAACTGACCGTGCGAGCCATCCACGACGGCCGCACCGTGGCGCTGCGTCTGACCTGGCGCGACGAGTCGTGCAACGATCGCATCAGCCGGCCGGAAGACTTCGAGGACATGGCGGCGGTCCAGTTGTACCGCGGCCCGACCGAGCCGTTCCTCGGCATGGGCGCGGCCGACGCGTCCTTGGACCTGTGGCTGTGGCGGGCGACCTGGCAACGGCCGCGGCCCGACAACAGCCCGCTCGACGACTACCCGTTCGACTCCCCGTATTATCGGGAGCGATTCGCCAAGGAGGGTCGGGCTCTCCCGGACTTCCAGACCGCACGGGCCGCCGGCAACCCGCACGCTCGCGCCGGCGAAAGCGCCAGCAACCTGGCCGCCAAGGGGTTCGGCTCCACGACGTTCCGGCCGAAGGCGTCGCAGTTCGTGACCGCCAAGTCGGAGTACGCGGCCGGCCGCTGGACGGTCGAATTGCGCCGGCCGCTGACGGTCGGCGCGGACGGTGGCGTGACGCTGACGGCCGGCGGGCGGAGTTCGGTGGCGTTCGCTCTCTGGGACGGTGCCGCCCGCGACCGCAACGGCCAGAAGTTGGTGTCGATCTGGCACGACTTGAAACTCGACGATTGACCGATTCGCGACGCTTCGCCGAAGCGTAGGGAGAACCTCCAATGAACCGCCGCGACTTCCTGCAATCCGCACTGACTGCGAGCGGCACCGGCCTGCTGGCTCCCCGCTTGTGGGGCTTCGAGGCGGTGAGCGTCGAGAATCCACTCGGCGCGTATCCCAACCGCGGCTGGGAGCAGGTGTACCGCGACCAATACCGCGTCGACGGGTGGTTCTCGTGGGTCTGCGCCCCGAACGACACCCACAACTGCCTGTTGCGGGCCTATACGCGCAACGGCATCGTCCTCCGCTCCGAAGCGGGTTACGAGTGCGGCCAGGTCGAGGACCTCTACGGCAACCGCTCGAGCAGTCACTGGAACCCGCGGACTTGTGCCAAGGGAGAAAGTCAGCAGCGCCGGCTGTACGGCCCGTTCCGCCTGCGCGGACCGATGATCCGCAAGGGCTGGAAGCAGTGGGCCGACGACGGCTTCCCGTCGCTCTCCGACAACCCGCAACTGCGCGACAAGTACAAGTTCAACTCGCGCGGCACCGACACGCTCGTCAAACTGCCGTGGGACGAGGTGTACCGCTACCACGCTAAGGCCGTGCTCGCCATCGCCAAGACCTACAGCGGCCACGACGGCGAGCGGCGACTGAAGGCCGACGGCTACGAACCGGAAATGATCGAGGCGGCGCACGGGGCTGGCACCCGCTGTATGAAGCTGCGCGGGGGCATGGGCTTGCTCGGCGTCATGGGCAAGTACGGCCTGTACCGCTGGTCGAACATGCTCGCCCTGGTGGACCAGAAGATCCGCGGCGTGGCGGAGAAGGACGCGCTCGGCGGCCGGCTGTGGTCGAACTACACCTGGCACGGCGACCAGGCCCCCGGCCAGCCGTTCGTCCACGGATTGCAGGCATCCGACTGCGATCTGAACGACATGCGCAACGCCAAGCTGCACATCCAGTGCGGCAAGAATCTCGTCGAAAACAAGATGGCCGACTCCCAC
>CAZNSL010000468.1:0-5252 GCA_964574975.1 uncultured Alcaligenaceae bacterium
CGACGTGAAGCCGGCCAACCTGCTGCTCGACCTGCAAGGCACCGTCTGGGTCACCGACTTCGGCCTGGCCAAGTCGGCCGATGCCGACGACCTGACGCACGCTGGCGACGTGGTCGGTACGCTGCGCTACCTCGCCCCGGAGCGCTTCGAGGGAGCCGGCGACCACCGCGCCGACATCTACGCCCTCGGCCTGACGCTGTACGAGTTGCTGACGCTCAAGCCGGCCTTCCACGCCGAGAACCGCGCGAAGTTGGTGCAGGAGGTCACGGCCGCCACGCCGAAGCCGCCGCGGGCGATCAACGCGGCCATCCCGCGCGACCTGGAAACGGTGGTGCTGAAGGCGCTCCAGCGCGACCCGGCGGCGCGCTACCAGTCGGCGGCGGAGTTGGCCGCGGACCTGCGGCGCTACGTCGAGGACCGGCCGATCCTGGCTCGCCGAGCCACGGCGTTCGAGCAGACGTGGCGCTGGTGCCGCCGCAACCCGGCCGTGGCCGGGCTTCTCGCCGCGGTGTTCGGGCTGCTCTCCGTCGTTGCGGTGGTGGCGGTGGCAGCCGCCACGCGCATCGAGTACGCCCGGCGGGACGCTAATCGCAATGCCTGCCGGGCGACGGCCGCGACCGAGCGGGAGTCGGCCGCCTTGTTGGCCAGTCGTCGGCAGGTGGTTCGCCTCCACCTGGGCAACGCGATGCGCTTGTACACCGCGGGCGACCTGGACGGGGCGATGCTCTGGTACGCCCGCGCCATGGCCGAAGACCCGGACATCGCTGCGAGCGAGCCGAATCATCGACTGCGGCTCGGTCTGGCGCTGCACGAGAAGCTCGAGCTGGTCGGCCTGGCCGCTCACGATTCGCCGCTCGTCGAGGCCAAGGCCGACGACGCCGGTTTGCGGGTGCTAACCCGAACCCGTTCCGGCAAGGCCGGGCTGTGGGCGATCCGCGACGGCCGCCTGGTCGCTGCCCTCGACCATCCCGGCGGCGCGACCGCGATTGCCCTCAGCCCGGACGGGCGCTGGGCGGTGACCGGCGGGGCGGACGGGACGGCCCGCGTCTGGGCCGGCGCGGACGGAATGCGGCTCCGCAGCATCAATCATGGCGACGCGATCCGCGGGTTGGAACTGAAGCCGGGCGGGCAGGTGTTCGCCACCGCCGGCGGGCCGCCGGGGGTGCGGTTCTGGTCGCTGGCCGACGGCAACCCCGTCGAACCGGCCCCGGACGCGCCCGGGGCGTATTCGGTCGGGTTCAGTCGGGACGCCGGGCGGATGGTGACGGCCGACGACAACGGGTTTGCGCGGGTGTGGGAGGCGGCGACCGGTAAGCCGCTCACCCCACCACTGCCGCACCGGTCGCCGGACGCCTACGACCGGCTGTGGAACGTCCGCCGCGGCCCGGTCCTCAGCCCGGACGGCCAACTGGTGATCACTTCCGTGGGCAAATACGGCCAGGGCGACTACGTGGTCACCGCCTGGAGCGCTTCGGACGGCCGGCGGGTCTGGAGCGACGACCCCAATTCCGAGATCGTCTACAGCCAGGTTTTCGACCCGGACGGGACGCAGTTCCTGGGAACGTTGACGGGGGCGAACTTGATCGACGCGCAAACGGGTCGCACCCAGGGCCGGATCGTCACCCCGCGCGAGTGCCAGACGGCGGCGTTCCTGGCCGAGGGAAAGGTGGCGACGATCTCGACGGGCGGGCTTCTCCAGGTGTGGGCGTCGATCGGAAACCAAAGCGTCCGACCCGCGAACAAATCGACGGCCCAGGCGGCCGACTCGTTTCGCTCGCTGACCGCGCTGCCCGACGGCCGGCACCTGTTGGCTGCGTCGGCGGACGGGACCGCCCGGCTGTACGCGGCCGTGCCGGCCGTCGGCTCTCCGGCCCCCAACCCGGAGTGGGAGCGCCGGCGGATCGTCCGCCGGGGAAACCGATTGGTGAGTCTCAGCCCGGATGGGAAATGCGAACTCGAATTCCAGGGTGGCGAACGCCCTCGCGTCGGCCCGCGGGGCGTCAGCCCGTTGCCCGTCGTCCTCGATTGTCCGGACGCCGCGAGGGCCTATTTCAGCCGAGACAGTCGGGCCGTATTGACCGACAATCGTTCGTCCGTGCGGGTTTGGGACCCCGGCACGGGAGTGCCGCTCGGCCCTTCCGTGCCGACGGGCCCGAGGCGCAAGTTCAGCGACGACCTACGGCGGATCGTCGAGAGCAACGTGGCCAAACGAACGGTTCGGGTGATCGACTTGCGAACGGGCGCTGGCGTCCTCGACCTGTCGTACCCCGAGACCGAAGAAGTGTGTGGAAACCTCGCCACCTTCAGCGGCGACGGGCGGTGGCTGGCGACCGGCGATTTCGCGTACGCCGGGGCGGTCGAAGTCTGGGATTTGAACGTCGGCCGGCGGGTGGCGCGGTTTACCCCCCAGCGCGGGAACCTCAATTATCTCGACCTTTCGGCCGACGGGTCGCGGTTGTTGGTCTGTAGTTCGGACACCACCGCCCGGTTGTGGGACGTGCGCTCCGGCACGCCGGTCGGCCCATCCCTGTCGCACCTGAGCTACTGCCGGATGGGCCGGCTCGCGGCCGACGCCCGGCAGGCGGTCACCATGGATTCGGCGGGGGTGGCCCACCTCTGGGACGCCGTGAGCGGGGATCATTACGGGAGTTGGAAGGTCGTCAAATCGTCGGACAAGTTGCTGCTCACGCCCGACCTTTGGTTTGCGGACGACGGCCGGGCGCTCTTCTTCGCGACCTCGTCCGGGGAGCAAACCGTGGTCATCCGCCCGTTAGCGGCCCCGACCGACGCCATCCGCCCGATTCTCGAACTGGTCGCCGGCCGGTGGATCGACTCGGCCACCGAGGCGGTCGAACCGCTGCCGGCGGACACGTTCCTGAAAGACCCGGATCGGTACCTGCGGGCGTTCCGGGCGTGGAAGGGTCGGCCGGCGGACGGCCGGTGAGGGCGTCGCGGGCCGGCGGGTGGTAGAATTCGGGGCAGGAGGTGCGTCATGCCGATTCACGATTGGTCCCACATCGACCCCGGAACCTATCACGACTTTCACCAGGGGTGGACGATCGAGATCCGCAACGCCTTGAACCGTGGCATCCTACCGCCCGGCTACATAGCGATGGCCGACCTGAAGGTAAGTGGTTCGGAGCCGGACATCGCGGCAATCAAGTTACGCGAGCCGCTAGCGCCGGCTGGCGTGGCCGTGGCCGTCGCACCGCCCCGCGCCCAGCAGGTGACGCGGGCCACGGAGGCCGAGGCCGAGTTGACCTACTACACCCGCAAGGCAAACCGCATCGTCATCCGCCACCGCCGCGGTCCACTGGTGGCAGCCATCGAAGTCGTCTCACCGGGCAACAAGAACAACAAGAACGGGATTCGAGCGTTCGTTGGCAAGATGGTCGGTTACCTCTGCAACGGTGTCAACGTCGTCGTCATCGATCCGTTCCCGCCCGGCCCGCGAGACCGCGAGGGCATCCACCAGCGAATCTGGGACGGGTTCGTCGGCCTTCCTGTCGACGCGCGGCCACCGGGGAAGCCGTTGACCGTCGTTTCTTACGACGCCGGCGAGCGGGTCGCCTACGTCAACCCAGTGGCTGTCGGAGACACCTTACCCGATGCCGCCGTGTTCCTCGCGCCGGGGTGGTACGTCAACATTCCGCTCGAGCGGACTTACGCGGCTTCGTGGGACGAAACGCCGCAGGACATCCGCGACGAGGTCGCGCCGCCGGAGTCGCCGCAGCCGTGACCGATACCCTCACCCCCGAAGACCGCCTCCGCGCCGGCGACGCCGCCGCGGCCGGCGACCTGTTCGCGGCCCACCGCGACCGGCTCAAGCGCATGGTCCGGCTGCGCCTCGACCGCCGCGTTCAGGGTCGGCTCGACGCCTCCGACGTGTTGCAGGACGCCTTCCTCGACGTGCAGAAGAAAGCCCCCGACTTCGCCGCCAAGCCGGAGCTGCCCGCGTACCTCTGGCTGCGGCTCGTCGTGGCCGAGCGGCTCGCGATCCTGCACCGCCACCACCTCGGCACGCAGATGCGCGACGCGGCGCAGGAGGTGTCGCTGTGTCGCGGTGGGCCGCCGGCCGCCAGCACGCACTCGCTGGCCAACCTCTTGCTCGGCCGGCTCACCAGTCCGACGCAGGCGGCCCTGCGCACCGAGCGGCAGTTGCGCTTGCAGGAGGCCCTCAACGGCATGGACCCGCTCGACCGCGAGGTGCTGGCGCTACGGCATTTCGAGGAGTTGTCGAACAACGAGGTGGCGGCCGTGCTGGGCCTGACGAAGACGGCGGCGAGCAACCGCTACATCCGGGCGCTGAAGCGGCTGAAGGAGATCCTGTCGGCGCTGCCGGGCGCCAATTCGGCGGGGTAAATCGTACGCGGCCAGCCCGGAGCGCGAGCGACGGGACGCTTGACCCGTCGCTTGCGCTCCGGGCTGGCTGGCCGCGTCACTTCGGCGCGAGCTGGCAGTCGGTCAACACGACGACGTAGCCCATGTAGGCGTCGCGCTCCTCGCGCCGGCCTTGGCAGATGCCGCGGATGGTGATCTCGTTGTCGGCCGGCAGCGCTTCGAACGCGGCGGCCGACTCGGGCGCGAAGTAGCAGTACACGCTCGGCGGGTAGCCCTCCTGCTCCCACTTGCGCTTCTGCGGCGAGAGCTTCGCCAGTTGCTCCGGCGTCACCTTGAGCTTGGGCACCACCACGCCGCCGAAGTACGGCTTGCCCTGGGCGTCTTTGCCGAGCTTGCCCTGCACGACCACGTCCACGGGCTGGCCGACGTACTTGCGGCGGACCTCGACGGTCGGCAGATCGAAGGCGTCGAACAGGGTGACGCCCTTGACCGGCGGCAGAGCTGGCCGCGGCAGTGGCGGCGCTTTGGCTGCGGCCGGGGGCGGGGTTGGCGTCGGGTCCTGGGCAACCTTGGCCGGTGTGGGCGGAGCCTTCGGGGCCGGCGGCTCGACCTTCGGTGGCGGCATCGGTTCGGATTTCGGTTCGACCTTCGGTTCGGCCTTGGGAGCCGGCGACTCCGGCTTCACTTCGACCGTGGGGGCGGGCGGCTCCGGCTTTGGTTCGGCCTTGGGAGTCGGCGGCTCCGGCTTCGGTTCGGCCTTGGGAGTCGGCGGCTCCGGCTTTGGTTCGGCCTTCGGCGCGGGCGGTTCGGCCTTCGGCGCGGGCGGCGGCAGGTCGTCGAACGACGGGCCGGGCGTCGGGTCCTTGTTGGCGGGGGCGGCGGCGACGGGGCCGGGCGGCGCGGGCGAGTCG
>CAZNSL010000469.1:0-5248 GCA_964574975.1 uncultured Alcaligenaceae bacterium
AGGACGTGGCCGGCAACAACCTCTTCGCCGGCGGCTTCCTCGGCCTCGATAACGTCAGCGTCTTCGACCGCTCGAAGCCCTTGCCCGGCGGCGGCCGGCTGGAGCAGGCCGACGGCACCGCCTGGATGGCGTTCTTCTGCCTGACCATGTTGGCCATCGCACTGGAGCTGGCCCGCGAGGACCCGGCCTACGAGGACGTGGCCAGCAAGTTCTTCGAGCATTTCGTCGCCATCGCCGACGCGATGAACACCATCGGCGGCAACGGCCTGTGGGACGACCACGACGGCTTTTACTACGACCGCCTGCACATCGGCGAGCAGACGGTGCCGGCCCGCCTCAAGTCGGTCGTCGGCCTGTTGCCGTTGATAGCAGTCGAGGTACTGGAGAACGCGATCATCGACCGGCTGCCCGGCTTCAAGAAGCGGCTGACGTGGTTCCTCGAAAACCGGCAAGACCTGGCCGCGTGCATCTCGTACCTGGAGCCGGAAGGCGAGGACGGCCACGGGCACCGTCTGCTGGCGATCCCGTCGCGCGAACGATTGCGGCGGACGCTGACGCCGATGCTCGACGAGAAGCAACTGTTGAGTCCGTACGGCATCCGCTCCTTGTCGGCGGCGTACCGCGACGAGCCGTACGTCTTCCGCATCGGCGGCGACGCGCTGACGGTGAAGTACGTCCCCGGCGACTCGGACAGTTGGCTCTTCGGCGGCAACTCGAACTGGCGCGGCCCGGTCTGGTTCCCGGTCAACTACCTCTTGGTCGAAGCACTGGAGCGCTACCACCACTTCTACGGCGCGGCGTTCCAGGTCGAGTGCCCGACGGGGTCGGGCCAGTTGATGACGTTGCAGGAGGTGGCGCACGAGATTTCGCGGCGTCTGACGCGGCTATTCCTACCGGATCGCGCGGGCCGCCGCCCGTGCCACGGCGGCGTGGCCCGGTACGCGGACGACCCGCACTGGAAGGAACTGGTGCTGTTCTACGAGTACTTCCACGGCGACGACGGCCGCGGCCTGGGCGCGAGCCACCAGACCGGCTGGACCGCTGTGGTGGCACGGTTACTGGAAGACCGCGGCCGAGCATGCGGCCCCGACGGGAGCCTGTGCGCCATCGACTGGTCGCCGCGGCGGTGACGGCTGGCGTTCGCGCTCGGATGCGATCGGGTGGACGTTGCGGCGGCTCGAACCGCCGAGACATCGCGCCTCACACCCGGAAGTAGCAATCGGTTCGCGCGTGCATCTCCGTGCAGCGTCCGTTGCCAGGAATCGGGGCAATAAACGGCACGTCGATCCTTGCGTCGGTGCCAACGCCGTGGTTCAATGAGGACCGTAATCGGTCAACCGGCGCGGGCCATCGCGACTTGGCGAGCCGTAATCGGTCAACCGGCGCGGGCCATCGCGACTTGGGCCGGTCAGCACAATCACCAGTTCGGCCCCAGAGGAGCGAATGCCGATCACGATACTCTGCCCGACGTGCGGCAAGCGCCTCAAAGCTCCCGACGACGCGGCCGGGAGAACGGTGAAGTGCCCGGGGTGCGGGGAGAGCATGGCCCTGCCGGACGCCGCCGCCCGCGGCCCCGCGCCTGTCGTAGCGGCGCGTCCGTGGCCGACATCTGAACCGGACGAGTACGAGGACGATGAGCCGCCGCGGCCGAACCGGCGTCGCTCGTCGAGGCGGCGGGTGTACGACGAGGGCGACGACCGCTGGGCTCGCCGGGACGACGGGCGTTATGGGCGGCGGGTCAGTCCGACCTCCAGGACAGTCTACATCGTGCTGGGGCTGTTCCTCGGCGGGTTGGGGATTCACAACTTTGTGGCCGGCCGTACCGGCGTAGCCATCGCCCAACTCGGTATCTGGCTCGTGTCGATACCTCTGATGTGCATCGGGGTGGGCCTCGTGACGATCCTCATACCGTCAATTTGGGCGCTCGTGGACATCATCGCGGTGCAGCACGACGGTGAGGGCCGGCGGATGATTTGAGCCGGCACTAGTTTCCCTTGGGGCAGATGCCCGTTAAGTGTAAGAACGCCGCCTCAGGAATTTCCCCGGGTGGTGATCGGTTCGACGGGTGAGTGAAGCGGGCGCGGCGCGTACGCTCTCCGGGGGTTCGTCGAGCCGTCGTTGGTTTCCGGTTCGCCTCGACTCATGCCGTGGAGGGATTCGTCGCAGTCGTCACGGCAAGCCGCTCGTGGGGCGCGGGTGGTGGGAAGCGTCGAGCAACCTTTCGGCGACCACGCCCCACGGCGTGCAGGGATTCATTCGGCGGCGGAAGCTTGCACCGGCACCAAGTGCCTGGCAAACGCGGTCGCGGACGCACCGGCCGTTTGCTTGGTCGCCCCGTCGAACGACAATCACCGCGCCAGCCGCGTCGTGGGCGGGGCCGGCGGGAGGGCAGTCCATGCAGTCTTACACGATCGTCGTCGAGCGGGACACGGCGACCGGCCTGTACGTCGGTTCGGTGCCTGGGTGGCCCGGGGCGCACACCCAGGCCGAAACCCTCGACGAACTGCGGGAGAACATGGCGGAGGTCGTGGCCCTGCTTTTGGAGGACGGCCAGCCGGTCCTGGAGTCGGAGTTCGTCGGCACGCAGACCGTAGTGCCGTCGTGAGCGCCGGGGTGCCAGTCCTGAAACCCGCCGAGGTGGTTCGGGCGCTCGAGGCGTTGGGGTTTGCGGAGGTCCGCCGGCGAAGGTCTCTAGCGCCACACGGCTCGATCCGGCCCGCGCGGTAGGAGAAGTGGCGAACGGGCGTTGCAGCGTTCGAACCGGCGGCGTAACCTCTCGGCATGTTGCCTGTCCTTATTTTCGACACCTGTGTGTTGGTCGCCGCCGTCCGATCCCGGTCGGGGGCGTCAAACGCCCTGCTCCGGTTGGTCGGGAGCGGCCGGTTCGACACCGCCTTAACGACACCCTTGCTATTGGAGTACGAAGACGTGCTGATGCGGTCGCCCGAAGACCTGGGGCTGACTCCCGCCGACGTGACGGAACTGCTAGACTACTTGTGCCGGGTCGGCATCCCGGCGGAGGTCCGATTTCGGGTGCGGCCGAGCGTGCCGGACCCTGGTGACGAGATGGTGTTGGAGGCTGCGGTGGCAGCCGGCGCGGCGTGGATCGTGACGCACAATGTCCGCGACCTGGCGGCCGGCGCGGCCCGGTTCGGGGTTGAGGTTGTAACGCCGGCCGAAGCGTTGCGGCGCTTGGGGGTAACCCGATGAGCGAGTTAGTGGTGGAGTTGCCACCCGACGTGCGAGCGGAAGTGGCACGGCGGGCCGGAGGGGCACCGGGGGCCGAGGCGGCGTGGGTTGCCGAGGCCGTCCGCGAACGCTTGGCCGCGTGTTCGGCCCGGGAGTATATGGCGGCCCGGGGGTCACGGGGCAGCAGGGAGGCATTCGAGCGGGTACTCGACAAGGCGGCTGATGCCCCGCCGGTGGCTGGGGACGAGTGGTAGTACAGCCGCCGCCGCTCCAGGAACTTCGCAACCGGAGCGATCCGCTTTTCGGTCGAAACGTGCGCTGCTGATTCGAGTTGTGCAACCACAAGCGTCGGGAACGAACGACACCGCCCCCGCCACAACCGCGTCGTGGCGGGGGCAGCGCGAACCATCGACTACTTCCCGTCCTTCTTCTCCGGGGCCGGCGCGGGCGGTGCGCCGGCGGGCATCATCAGGCTGACGTTCTTGTCGCCCATGTTCGTCCACAAGGTTCCCGGCCCGGCGTGGAACAGGCGCATCTTCACCTGCGGACTCAGCTCCTTCGCCATCGTGTAGCGCAGGTAGGCGTTGCCGTCGTTGCCGAACGCCTCCAGGCGTAGGCGGTGGATGCCGCTCGTCGCCGTCTCCTTCAGCTTCTTCACCTGCGTCTCCGCCTCGCCAGTGACCAGCGTCCGCTGGGCGTCCAGCGTTGCGATCTGGGCGACGTAGTCGGCCCGGAGCTTCTCGATCTCCGCCTCCGTTAGCGCCTCCAGGTTCTTCACCTCCTGGTCGATCTCCGCGACGATCTTCATCGTCTCGGCCGCCACCTTGCTGACGCTCTGCGTGATCATCCGACGCTCGCGCTCGACCGCGGCGTCCGACTGGGCGGTCTTCTCCTTCGCCTCGTTGGTGACGCGCGTCTCGGCGGCGATCTGTCGCTCGCGCTTCTGCTTGAGGAACTCATCCGGGATGATGATGTTGCGGATGAACGCCGAGCGGACCACGACGTTCTTCTCCTTGCAGACCCGCTCCAGTTCGTGGGCGAAGTCGGTCTGGAACACCTCGCGCTTGCCGCCCTCGAGGAAGTCCTGTGCCCCGTAGTTGAACCCGCGGTCGCGGCTGATGCGGCGGGCCTGCTGGTCGATCACGTTCTTCTCGACCTGCTGCCAACTGCCGAACTCGGCCACGAGCTGCGGCATGTTCTGCGGCAGCACCTCCCACTCGATCGTGCATTCGATGGAAATCTCGTTGCCGTCCTTGGCCGGGAACTTGATCGCCGACGACAGCTTCGGGTTCGGGTCGTTCTTGTAGGTCGTCTGGTCGATGCCGACGTCCGCGTGGATGACCTCGAACTCCTTGGTGTTGATGTAGTACAGGCCCGGCTGGAGGATGGTGCGCAGGATGCCCTTCTCCTCTGGCTGTTCGGCGAAGCGGCTGCGCGAGTCGCGGCCGAGCAGGCGGCGCAGGACGCCGACGGTGCCCGGCTTGACCTCCGTCGCATCGGCCATCTCGACCGTGAAACCGTACGGGTTCAGTCGGTAGGTGCCGGGCGGCAGCACCGGGCGGCGAATGCCCTGCTCGTCCTCCTTCTCGGCCAGTACCCGGCCATCGCGCGGCGGCACGCCGCCCAGCGCCGTGACGATGCCGACTTTGCCGGTCGGCACCTTCACGTCCTCCTTGATCTCGGTCGCATAAATTATCGGCCACACGAAGTGGTAGCCTTCGCCGAGGACGGCGGCCTGCACGCCCTGTTGGCCAGGCTGGGCCAGCACCTGGCCGGCCGGCAACGGCTCGCCGTTCTTGGCGATGACGACGAGCATCTTGTTCGGCGGCACATACTTGAAGAAGGCTCGCCAGGTCGCCAGCGTGGCGACGAAGGCGACTACGGCCAGGACGGCGATGCCGATCAGGGTGTTGCGGAACGGCCGGCGCGACGGGCGGTGCCGCACGGTCGGGATGTCGTCGTTGTTGTCGTCGTCGCGATCGTGGGTGGTGGTCGGCACGGGTCGTACTCCCGGATGATTTCGGTTCGTCCTCCCTCGCCCGGCCTGCGGGAGAGGGGA
>CAZNSL010000470.1:0-479 GCA_964574975.1 uncultured Alcaligenaceae bacterium
GCAAGGCGGCGGAGGGAGGCCTGTCCGTCGCCCAGTCGAACCTCGGGCAGTTGTACGCCGATGGCAACGGCGTGCCGCGAGACGACGCCGTTGCGGTCAAGTGGTTCCGCAAGGCGGCGGACAAGGGCGACCCGTCGGGACAGGAGCGGCTCGGACTGTTCCTGCGCGATGGCCGCGGCACCGCCCGCAACGACGCCGAAGCCGCGAAGTGGCTGCGCAAGGCCGTTGCCCACGGCCGGCCGTGGGCGGCGTACTACCTGGCGTGGATGGCCGAGACCGGCCGCGGTGGCCCACGCAACTACGTCGAGGCGCAGGCGCTCTACCGCAAGGCGTCCGACGGCGGCGTGCTGGCGGCGACCTACGACCTGGGCATCATGACCGAGTACGGCCGGGGCGGGCCGAAGAACCCCGCCGCGGCGGTGTGCGCCGCCGGGTCCGTCTCGGCGTGTGGGGCGTAGGTGCACGCGATCCAGACCGCG
>CAZNSL010000470.1:489-2380 GCA_964574975.1 uncultured Alcaligenaceae bacterium
CTATGCACGAAAGCGAACGCGGTAACGATCGCGGCTACTTGCCCGCCGCGGTGCAACTGGCGTGGCTGCACACCAACGGTAACGGCGTGCCAAAGGACTACGCCGAGGCGCTGCGGCTCTTGCGGCCAGCCGCCGAGAAGGGCAACCGCAACGCTCAGAATGACCTGGGGGCCATGTACGCCAAGGGCCAGGGCGTGACCAAGGACGAGGTGGAAGCGGTGAAGTTGTACCGCAAGGCCGCCGCCCAGGGCCTCGCGCTGGCGGAATCGAACCTGGGGTTCGCGCTCGTCCAGGGCCGTGGCGTGCCGAAGGACGAGGCCGAGGCGGCCCGGTGGTTCCGCAAGGCCGCCGACCAGGGTACCCACTCGGCACAAGCGGCGCTCGGCGCTTTGTACGTGGAGGGCCGCGGCGTGGCGAAGGACCCGGTCGAAGGGGTGAAGTGGCTACGCAAAGCAGCCGACTACGGCCACACGCCGGCGCTGCACGATCTGGCATTGTGCTACCGCGGCGGCCTCGGGGTGGCGAAGGACGAAGCGGAGGCGGTGAAACTCTTCCGCAAGGCAGCGGACCTCGGTCACACGATGGCGACCTACCAGCTCGGCGTGTGCTACGAGTACGGCCTCGGCGTGGCGCGGAACCCGACCGAGGCGATGGCGTGGTACCGCAAGGCGGCCGAGAAGGGCGACGAGCGCGCCGCCAAGAAGGTGCGCGACGCCGCCCCGAAGGCCCCGAGCAAAGGGTAGCCACACCCGCCAGTCCGGAGCGCCAGCGACGGATCGAGCGTCCCGTCGCTCGCGCTCCGGGCTGGCAGCGGGTAGAAATCCGTAAACATTTCGTTTGACACGGCCGCCGCAGCGCGTTACCGTCGCACCTCACCAAGTTCCTGGGAAGGAGGTAGTCATGACGAGACGCCATTTCATTGCGGCCCTCGTGGCCGCCCTGATCGGCAGCACGGCGGCCCAGGCCCAAATCCTCTACGGATTGTCGAACGGGTTCGGCACGGCCACCGACAACGAGATCTACCAGATCGACCCGGCCACCGGGACGATCTCGAACGCGGTCCAAATCACGGTCGCGGGCGAAACGCTGAACAACTCGCTAGCCTTAGTCGCCCAGCCGGGCACAGGAACGTTGTTCGCCGTCCTCCAGACGGCGTCCGACGGCGGGCAGAACCGGCGTCTGGCGACGATCGACCCCGCGACCGGCGTGGCCACGACGATCGGCAACCTCGGCAACGCGTTCTCGAGCCTGGCGTTCCGCGCCAACGGCGTTCTCTACGGCGTAACTGGCGATGGGGCCAACGTGAACCCCTCGACGCTCTTCACGATCGATACCGCCACCGCGGTCCCCACACTGCAATTCGCTCTCGGCAACGGGGCCGACGGCGAGGTCATCGGCTTCCACCCCAACGGCCTGCTCTACCACTCGTCGGGTAACACCACGGCGTTATTCGAGAGCATCGACGTCGACACTCAGACCGTCACGCCGATCGGGTCGTCAACACCCGAAATGTTCGCCATCGGATACCACCCGGGCCTCGGGCAGTTGCTGGGGTCGGACCTGAATTCCGCCCTCTTCTCGATCGACATCGCCACCGGAGCGCGGACGCCGATCGGGACCATCAACGGCCTCAACGACAACCGCGGTCTGGCGTTCGTGCCGGTCCCCGAGCCGACCTCGCTGGCGCTGGTCGGCCTCGGCGGCGCGGCGCTGGCCCTTCGCGTCCGCAAGCGGCGGGCGGCGGCGGTTTAATCGCGCGACCGGTCATACAGCCCAGCATCCCGCCTGAATCGTTGGGTGATGCGGCTGTGACGCCGCGAGCCGAGTGTTAGATGCGGGCGTCAGGGGGGGGGGGGGGGGGGGGGGGGGGGGGGGGGGGGGGGGGGGCCGG
>CAZNSL010000470.1:2390-5248 GCA_964574975.1 uncultured Alcaligenaceae bacterium
GCGGTGACGCCGCGCGCGGTGTCTTCGTGGCGCGCGCCTGGCGCTCGCCTCGAAGACTCGGCTCGCGGCGTCGCGGTTACATCAACCACCACGGACGGCGTAGCCCATCCTAACCACGGGTCGCGTCACCGCCCGAAGACCCGCTTCGCCTCCGCACGGAACTCGTCCAACTCCTCGCCGGCTTCGCCGCTGGCCGCGATCTTGGCCCGCACCTGGTCGTAGGTCTGATCGGCCAGCGCCGCCTCATCGGCGGCCTTGTATGCCAGCGCCAGGATCAGGTCGGTCACGCGGTCCTGGCCGCTGGATGTTTCCTGCGCCTTGGCGAGCGCCACGCAGGCATCGGCCGCACGCCCCTGACGCAGGTGGACCAGGCCGAGCGTCCGCCAGGCGTCCGCGGCGTTCGGCTCCTTGGCGATCGCCTTCTCGGCCAGCGCCCGCGCCCGCGGCAGGTCGCGCTCCGGCGCGAGCGGCCGCAGCGCTAGGAACCACGCCGCCGCCAGCCACGCCTCCGAGTCGTCGGACGCGCTCGCGTCCTTCACGGTCGCGCCGGCCGTCCGTCGCAATTCGGCTGCGTCGGCCCTGCGGCCCTGTGCGACGCGCACTTCGGCGAGTCGGGTCAGCGCCCACGCCCGGTCGGTCTGCCAGCGGCCGTGTCGGTTCGGGCCGGCCAACAGGCGGTCGCAATGGGCGAGCCACGTCCGCACCAGCGCGTCCGCCGCGTTGGCTTGGCCGCGCGCGAGCGCCAGCCGGCTCGCGTTCGCCAGGACACCGCAGTAGGTCCAGCGGTGCTGGGCCAACACCTTCGGGTCGGCCGTCAGCTTGTCGCCGATCTGCACGGCATCGCGGAACCAGCGCTCGGCCTCGTCGAGCCGGCCGCGGCCCCAGGCGTGTTCGGCCATGTTGTTGCGCAGGATCAGCCGGTGGTACTGCTCCTCCGGCGCGCCCACGAGCCGCGAGGGGCCGTCGCTCGCCTCCGTCCACGCACGGGCCGCCAGGGCGTCGGCCTCAGCGGCCCGCCCCGCCTTGTACAGCAGGTTCACGCGGTCGATGCGCGTCCGCAACAGGTCGAGTCGGATCGACACCGCCTCGGGGAAATCGGCCGCCGCTTTCTCCAGCGCCTCCTGACCGTTGCGCAGAGCGTCGTCGGCCTCGGCCATTTTGCCGAGCGCCGATAGCGCCCGCGCCAGACTATGCAGCCCGCGGCCGTGCTCGGCGCGGTAGCTGGGCGAAGTCGGCGACTGCGCCAAGAGCCGGGCGTATCGGGTCACGGCGTCGCGGAAGAACTCCTCCGACTCGTCGAAGTCGCGAAGCTGGAAGCTCAGCGCGCCCATCGCCAGCGAAGTGCTGGCCAGGTCTTCCTCGTACTTCGGGTCGAACGGGAACTGGCGGACTAACTCCTGCCGGATGCGGCGGGCCACCTGCCAGTGTTCGCGGGCGAGGTCGGGCCGGTCGGTCGAGTAGAAGACGACGCCGGCGTTGTAGCGGGTGTGGGCGACGTGCTGGTGGTCGGCCGGGGCCGGCTGGGGGGTAGCGGCCAAATACGCTTCGGCGGAGCGCAGAGCGTCGAGGAATTGCGCCTCGGCCTCGTCGTAGCGGCCCTGGTTGAGCAGGACGACGCCGAGGTTGCCGGCGTGCTTGCTCAGGTCGAAGCGGGCTTTGCGGTCGCCGGAAGCAAGGCGCAGGATTTCGTTCTGCTCTGCGATGGCCCGGCGGAATCCGGCCGCGGCCTCCTTCGGCTTGCCGGTGTAGAGCAGGAGGATCGCCCGGCCGTTGAGGCAACCGGCCAGTTCGCGGCGGTACTCGACCGAGCCGGGCTTGTCGGCGGCGAGGGTTTCGAGGACGGGCAGGGCCGCGGCGTAGGCGCTGGCCGACTCGTGGGACTTGCCGAGCTTGTACTGGATCTCGCCGACGCGCACCGACGCCTTGGCCCGGTCGAAGCGCACGGCCGGGTCGTCGCCACCCTCGCCGGCGAACTGCACGTAGAACGCCAGCGCCTTCATCAGGAAGTCGCGCTTGAGCGGGGCGTCGTCGGTCAGGAGCTTCTCGGCGACCTCCGTGTACATCGTGTCGACGGCCTTGCGGGCTTCTTGCCAGTTCGCCGTCGCCTTGTCGAGCGCCGCCCGCGTCCGCCGCTGCTCCGCGTCGAGCATCCACAAGGCGACGGACAGACCCACGATCCCCAGGACCATCACCGCAAACGCGGCTTTGACGAGGCCGCGGTGGCGACGCGCCCACTTCGCGGCGATCTGCGTCAGCGTCGGCCGGCGGGCCAGCACCGGTTTGTCGTCGAGGAAACGGCGCAGGTCTTCGGCCAAATCGCCGGCGGTGGCGTAGCGGTCGGCCGGGGCCTTCGCGGCCGCCTTCAGGACGACCGTTTCCAACTCGGCCGGCAGGTCGGGGCGGACGCGCCGCGGCGGCTTCGGATCGTCGGTGAGGATTTGCCGGAGGATTTCCTCGCGCTCGCGGCCGGGGTAGGGATGGTGCAGCGTGAACAGTTCGTAGAGCGTGACGCCGAGCGAGTACACGTCCGAATGGTGGTCGACGTTGCCGCGACCGCCGCGGGCCTGCTCGGGGCTCATGTAGCGCAGGGTGCCGAGAACGTCGCCGCTGACGGTGAGGTCGCCGCCGCCGTGGCACAGGGCGAGGCCGAAGTCGGTGACCCACAAGTTGCCGCGGGCGTCCACGAGCAGGTTGGCCGGCTTGATGTCGCGGTGGACGACGCCGGTGGAGTGGGCGTATTCGAGGGCCTCCGCGGCCTGGAGGCCGAGGCGGGCCAGCGCCTTGAAGTAGCCGGGGCCGGGCCGCGGGATGCTCGTCGTCAGGGCGGCGCGGGTATCGCCGTTGGTCGAAGAGCCGGG
>CAZNSL010000471.1:0-5242 GCA_964574975.1 uncultured Alcaligenaceae bacterium
GCATCCTTTGCCTGCCCGGCAACGCCTGCAATGCCGGACACCCGCACGTTCTGCGACTCTGCCTTCAGCTATTCGAGCGTGCCCTCGGCGCTCCCACGCCGCGATCCTGCGGCCGGAGCTGCGGCCCGTGGCGGCGCCGTCTGCGACGACTCCAGCGGCCGTATCGCGCCACCCGGTCTGCCTGGGTCGTGCCTCGACGGAACGCAGAGCTTGCCGGGCCGCTCGATGATCGTGGATCAGTGCGCGTGCGAGGGGAGTGGCGGCACCTTCCACTCCGCTGCTGTCTGTACGCCGTCGGGGGGCTCTGTCGATGCCGCCTGCGTCCCTTTGAAGAGACAGGTCGGCACCGTGGTCCGTTTGATGCGGTGCGCTCGACTGTCGGTGTCGAGCCACCTCACGGTTGGCCAACTCGTGTCAGGCCCGAGACCTCGAGGCGCTGCCGCACGACCAGGCGTCGGGCTCTCGAGATCCGTACGTCGGTGCGCACGCGGCTCGCGCGATCGCTGTGCGTCAGCGCCGTCCCGAGAGATTCCCACTCATTGGAACAAGATCGAACCGCCTGCTGCTGGCGACGAGACGTTGCCGGCGACCCGATTGTTGCCCGCCGACTCCACGGTCCCCGGGCTCGAGATGATCCCGGCATTGTTGTTGTAGATCTGATTGTTGGACAATCGAATGATGGCGCCCGCGACCGCGCTATTGACGCCCGCTACGTCGTTGAAGGAAATCTGTGAACCCTCCACGTTGATGCGTGTGCTCGAGGCATTGCCCAACACCCCCGTCCCCGTATTCCCGGAGATGATCGAGCTGCTGATCATGAAGCGGCCGCCCAAACCGCCCTCTACGCCGTTGGTGAGGCCGGTGAGGTTGACGTCGTCCAGCACGACTTGGGCCTGACCGGCGCTCGCCGTCGCAAAGATACCGGTGGGCGCGTTGGTGATGCGGGTGCTCGTCACCGACATCTTGGCCGCGGCCGACAGAGTCATGTCGATCCCGCGTGTGGTGAACCCGCTGATCGTGCAGTTGTCGACCGTCAGGCTCTTGCCGGCAAGGAACCGGATCCCGTTCAGCCCGGTGCCGGCGCCGTCGATCGACAAGCTGCGCAGCACCACGCGATCGTTCACACCCGCGTTCACGATGATGCCGTTCGTACCTGCCGCCAGGATGCCGGCCAGCGTGCCGTCCCCGCTCAGGGTGATGGCCTTGGTGATGGTGACTGCGCCAAAGCCGCCCGGATCCAGCACCGAGATCTCGCCGCCGGCTGCCGTCTTCGAAATCGCCCCCGCGAAGGTCTTGCAAGGGGCCGTACGACTACACGGGTTTGCATCGTCGCCGACGCCAGACACCCAGGTGCGGGTCGCCTGGGCGTGGGCCGCCGGCGCGAGTACGAGCGTCGTGAGGATGACCGCCAACGTGTTCAGGGCGAGACCATGTCGTCGCATCGACTTCTCTCTTTCTTCCGGGGCTCGTTCCAGATGGCCGAGCCGTAAGCTGTGCATCGTCGCCTACGAGTCCGCGACCGACTATTCCTTGACCTCGAAATGCCCACCCGCGATCTCGACTGCCGCGTCAGCCGAAAGGGGAGAACTGGCGCAGTGTACGTCTTGCTCGGGCTCGTAGAATCCCCAGCTCAGCGGCCCGTGTGGCTTTCCACTGTCCGCGACGAGCAGAAGTAGTTGCTTGCCGACATAACGGGCTGGGTCTGACTTCACGACTTGACCCCCCACGATCGCGACGTCGCCAGCCACCACGAGGCAGTTGACCGCGGCGGTCACCGTGAGACCGGTGCTCGATGCGGCAAGCGCCGGATCTCCCGTCCCGTCCACGTCCTGGCCCCCTAGCGGACTGCGGTCACGAAAAGTGATCGCACCCGACACGCTGCCATCCGGAGCCGTTGCGGCGGTAACGGATACGCTCCGCTCGACACCATCGCCCAAGGCCAAATTTGCGGATCCCGTCACCGAACTGCCCGCAGCGGGCTGGGCGAGCGCTCTGACCGGCGAGACGGCCGACAGCAGCGCCGCCCCGACGACGATCCCGAAGTGGATGCTTTTCATCTTGGCAGGATCGACGATCGCCGTAGATATGGCAAGCTGGTTTGACCACGCGCACACCGTCGGCGACCCATTTCGGAGTCGGCGGGACGACGCCCCGCGCCGAAGTCCGCTGCTCGGCCGTCCGGCGAATTGCGAATACTACGGGACATTTCGGAGTCACTCTCGACATGACGCCGCCCCTGCCTTCCCGGGGGCATCAGCCGGGAAACGAGTCCATGGCGGCGATCGCGCCCCTGTGGGCCTATAGGAACGTGCACAGAGAGGTCCTCTTCCTTGGGTGGGGAACCGAGCGGATGACGTCCGCCCGGCGAATCCACCACTGGATCGTGGTTCGACCGGCAGGTCGGCGGAGATGAAAGTGCGACCGACGCACCGGTCGAGGATCCACTGTCGCGGCGGCGAGGGCCGCGACCAACTCGCCTTCCCCCGGTGACCGCTTCGTTGCGCCGCACCGCTCTGTTACGTTCGCGCTCTCGATGTCGCCGCAGACTGGTTCCGCCGAGAGGCAGGCCGCAGATCCGCAGTCGCCGTGGTGGGGCGAGCACGTCGCCCGCTATCTCTTTGCCGCGAGGCATGCACGCGACGCGACGGCGCTGGACGTCGCTTGTGGGACTGGTTTCGGGTTGCCCATCATCGCTGCACACGCGCGCTTCGCTGTCGGCGCCGATTGCGACGCCGCCACACTCGCAGTTGCGCGAGGGCAGGCGCTTGGCACCAGCGTTGTCTTGGCCTCCGATGCGACACGCTTGCCGTTTCGCTCCGAGACGTTCGGGCTGGTGACTTCCTTCGAGACCATCGAACATCTGCCGGACCCCGCTGCCTTCGTCGTCGAGCTCGAACGGGTCCTCTGTGACGACGGAATCTGTTTCCTCTCCACACCAAATGCCCGCTACACGAGGCCGGTGGACGGCACGCCGCGCAATCCGTTCCACCTGCGTGAGTACGATCCGGAGGAGTTGCGTATCGAGCTGCAGCGACGCTTCTCCTCGGTGACCCTGGTCGGCCAGAGCCTCGATCGCGAGCGCTTCGTGAGGTCGCCATTCTGGGACGACCAGAAGCGTGTGCCGCGCTCGCTCGCCGGCCTTGCTCACCGCGCTCTGCGCCGCCTCCTGCTGCCAGCGCCAGCCCAGGTGCGCGACGCCGTCAGCCGTATCATCTGGGGCCACCAGTACTATCCGCGGCCCGAAGACTATGTTTTCAACGACGGCGTCGGGCTCGCACCGGTGACGCTGGCCATCTGCAGGAAGCGCTCGGTCCGTGATTGACGGCGTCGTGGTCGCCACGTCACCACGCCGAGGTCCATCGGATCGAGGGCGCGTTCGAGCTGTCCGGGCGCCTCTTCGTCGGCGGGGCGTGGCGTGATACGGGAGCCTCATGTCGTGGGACCGTCACCTGCGCCGCATGGCGACTCTGCTCGCGGGCTACCTCGCACTCGCCGCACTCGTCGTCGTCGACGCCCGTGCCGCCGGTGGCGGCGCGATGAAGCTCGAGTCGGCGACATTCGCTGCGAATGCCAGGATTCCCAAGCGCCACACCTGTGAAGGGCAGGACGTACCGCCCGCGCTCGCATGGAGCGGCGTGCCACCGAACGCGAAGTCCCTCGCTCTCGTCGTCGACGACCCCGACGCGCCCGATCCGGCGGCACCGAAGACGACGTGGGTGCATTGGGTCGTCTACGATCTGCCCCCGACGACGGCGGGCCTCGCCGAAGGGGCGTCGACCCTCCCGGACGGCGCGCGTGTCGGCCTCAACGACTGGGAGCACGCGCGTTGGAATGGGCCGTGTCCGCCAATCGGCCGACACGGCTACGTCTTCAAGCTCTATGCTCTCGATTCGGGCCTCGCGACATCGCTCGGCGACATGCACCAGCCTACCAAGGCCCAGCTCGAGAGGGCGATGAACGGGCACGTGATCGCCGAAGCTCGGCTCGTCGGCACGTACCAAAAGGGAGATTGACGTGGCGTCAGAGCGTTGGCCGGCCGAGCGGGCGCGGGAGTGGCTGGAGCGCGAAGGTTGGCTCGTCGGCTTCAACTACCTGCCGCGCACGGCGGTGAACTGGACCGAGCTGTGGCAGGAAGAGAGCTTCGACCTCGCCACGATCGATCAGGAGCTCGGTTGGGCGCGCGACATCGGCCTCAACGCGCTGCGCACGAACCTGCAGTTCCTCGTCTGGCGGCACGATCCCGCGGGGCTGCGCGCGCGCATCGATCGCTTTCTGGGCGTCGCGGCGCGCCACGGCATCCGCGTCATGCTCTGCCCCTTCGACGACTGTGCATTCTCGGGCCGTGAACCGTACCTCGGGCGTCAATCCGCGCCGATTCCCGGGATCCACAACAGCGGTGCCGCGGCGAGCCCGGGCCGTGCGGTAGTTCGCGACCGCACTCGCTGGCCAGAGCTCGAGAGCTACCTCCGCGACGTCGTCGGTCATTTCCGCGACGACGCGCGCATCGCTGCCTGGGATCTCTACAACGAGCCCGGCAACGACTTCGTGTTCACGCGTGAAGTCGCCCGCGACGCGACCAGCGCGGCCGAAGCAACGGCCCCGCTGTGGCGGCACAGCATGGACCTCGCGCGTGCTTGCTTCGGCTGGGCACGCGCGAGCGAGCCCGTTCAGCCGCTCACCGCGGGTGTGTGGAGCCTACAATGGCAGGAGCGCGAGTCGGATCTGCTCGCACTCTCCGATGTGACGAGTTTCCACAGCTACATGCCGCTCGAGATGCTCGCGGCCCAGGTCACGCAGATCCGCGAGGACTCCCGCCCCCTCCTCTGCACCGAGTGGCTCGCCCGTGGGCTCGGCTCGCAGGCCGCGACGCACCTGCCATACTTCGCAGAGCAGCGGATTGGCTGCTTCCACTGGGGCCTCGTGAACGGACGCACTCAGACGCATCTCCCATGGCCGGGCTTCGAGGGCCTCTACGCCGACGGCCGCTGGCACCACGATCTCTTGCATCTCGACGGAACCCCCTATGACAGCGCGGAGATCGCCGAGTTCCGCCGCTGGTGCGCGCGCGCCGGGCGCTGATCGACTGGAGCCGTGCCGGCGAGTTCCAGCGTGATTCGCCGAACGAGGGCAGGCGCGTCAATCACCTTGATCCTCGATCCTCGTTCTCTGGTCGGGGCCGCCGTCGTCCGTGGGCTGCGACCTCGGGGTCCGGCGCCCGCCGCCCCCTTGCGACCTGCCCCGG
>CAZNSL010000472.1:0-5237 GCA_964574975.1 uncultured Alcaligenaceae bacterium
ATCAGCACCTGGGTTTCGGGGTCGCCGAAGCGGGCGTTGAACTCCAGCACGCGCGGTCCCTGCGGCGTGACCATGATGCCGGCGTACAGGACACCGCGGAAGGGCGTCCGCGCCCGCTTCATGGCGTGGACCGTCGGCACCAGGATTTCGGACCCGGCCGCGGCGATCAGTTCGTCGGTGCCGAGCGGGGCGGGACAGTACGCGCCCATGCCGCCGGTGTTCGGCCCCTCGTCGTTGTCGAACGCTGCTTTGTGGTCCTGCGTCGGTGGCAAGGGCAGGATGGTGCGGTTCGATACCAGCGCCAGCAGGCTCAACTCCTGGCCATCGAGCTTCTTTTCGACGACGACCTGTCGACCGGCCGTGACACCGAATTCGTCGCGGACCATAATGCGGTCGATGGCCTTAATGGCATCGTCCGTGTCCTTGCAGACGATGACACCCTTGCCGGCGGCGAGTCCGTCGGCCTTGACGACGACCGGGTACTCGCGGGTGGCGACGTAGTTCTTGGCCGGCTCGGAATGATCGAAGACGCGGAATTCGGCCGTCGGCACGTCGGCGTGCCGCATCAGTTGCTTGGCAAAGACCTTGCTCGACTCCAGTCGGGCGGCTGCCTTCGTTGGGCCGAACACCTTCAGGCCCTGTGCCTGAAAGGCATCGACGATGCCCTGAGCGAGAAGGTCTTCCGGGCCAACGACCGTCAGGCCGATCTGTTCCGTTTTGGCGAAACGGACGAGCTTTTCCGGTTCGCGGTAGTCGAACGGAACGTTGACGAATTCGCGGGCGGTGCCGGCGTTGCCGGGGGCGACGAAAACTGTGTCGACCCGCGGGGACCGGGCAAGCTTCCAGGCCAGTGCATGTTCGCGGCCGCCCTTGCCGATCACGAGAATTTTCATGCCCCGCGGTTCCTCCTCGTAAGCCATTGTCGGGAAAGGCCGATCCGCGGATAGGGCGTCAGTGCTATCCGGCGCGTATTGCGGTTGTCGAATCGACGCCGCGACGCGCAACAATTCGCCCATCGACGATGGAACATCTTTCATGAACGATAGTTACGGCCTGAGACCTGAGGTAAATCAAAGGCGACCGACATCGAACCATCACGTCCAGCGGGTACAATAGAGGCGAGAGCCGTTGCCCAATCTCGGCCGATCCGGCCACGGTGCCATGTGCTGATTCAGACGACGGACTGTCGGGAGATCAAGTCTCCGAACGACCCGATTCTGCCCGCCATACGAACCCTGTACGAGACAACTCTGGACCGGGCGGAACGCATCCCCTGGACGTGGATCGTCGGTGGGCTTGGCCGGCGGTTCGTGGGCAAGCGCTACCGCCTATTCGCAGCCGAGGATGGCGGCGTGCAGGGCTATTGCTTCGGCGCGCACCTGGCCGGGTACGGCGGCTACGTCTCGTACGTCGGTGTCGCGCCGGCGGCGCGCGGCCGGGGCGTCGGTAAGCGGCTGTATTACGCCGCGTTCCGGAGATTCAGCCGCGATGCCCGGCGGTGCGACGAGTCGTTGCCGTTCGTGGTCTGGGAGAGTCGCCGGCCGGCACTTGACGACCCGCCGGTGGTCCATGCCAACTGGCACGCACGGCTGCGGCTGTTCGAGAAAGTCGGTGGCCTATGGCTGAGCGGCACGAACTGGTCGGTGCCGAACTACATGGACGACGGCCGGCCGCCGGTGCAGTTGGAACTGTTCGTCCGGCCGGTGGACCGACACGATTACGACCCGGTATCGTTGCGTGCCATCCCCGACGGGTTGGCGGCACGGGTCTACCGGTTGCCGCCGGGCGACGCCCCGACGAGCGAGTTGCGACTGCGGCCGATCCGCGAAATGCCGGTATAGCGACGCATCTCCGATGCGTACGTCAACGAATGCGGAAGGGGTGGGACTCGAACCCACAAGGGACGCGTTTGGCCCCCAACCGTTTTCGAGACAGCTTCCTCATCCAGCCGGGTCCCTTCCGTTACTGCCTGGGTTAGCCGCGACGCGGAGGCTTTGCGGTGCGGAGCGCGCCCGGCGTCGCTCGCTCCGCTCCGCAAAGCCTCCGCGTCGCGGCTAACCCAAGTGTTAGCAGGCCCGCCTGGATTTGAACCAGGATCTCCGGACTTGGAAACCGGCCAGTTGCCGTTACCGCACGGACCTGTCACTCTGTCGGTAGGACACGCTCCTCCGCGGCGGGTTCACGCATGGCCGACGAAACGACCCTCACCGCCCGTTACGTCTTCTCCGTCGCTGTTCAGCCGCTCGAACGTGGGACGGTGACGGTTCGCAACGACCGCATCGTTGCTGTGTCGCCGCATGGCGAACGCACGCCCGACCGCGACCTCGGCGACGCGGCCATCGTCCCCGGCTTCGTCAACGCTCACACGCATCTCGACTTGACCGGGGCGAAAGGCCGCACCCCACCGACGCCGGATTTCGTCGGCTGGTTGCGGCAGGTGATCGCCTACCGGAAGGAACGCACGCCGGAACAAGTGGCGGACGACGTACGAACTGGAATCGTCGAGTGCTTACGCTACGGCACCACCCTCGTCGGCGACATCGCCGCGGACGGCGGCACCTGGGACGCGCTGGCCGCCGCACCGCTGCGGGCGGTGGTGTTCCGCGAAGTGTTGGGACTACCGGGCGACCGGGCCGACGCTGCGGTCGCCGCCGCGAAACTCTGGCTGCAACGGCACCCCGATACGCCGACCTGCCGGGCCGGCCTGAGTCCGCACGCGCCGTACAGCGTCGGTACGAACCTGTACCAGCGAATCGCCTTGCTATCGAGTGAATTCCGCAGGCCGCTGGCGACGCATCTTGCCGAGAGCCGCGAAGAACTCGAATTGCTCGAACGCCTCGACGGCCCGTTCGTCGGTTTCCTCAAGGAACTGGGCGTGTGGTCCCGGCGTCAACTCACTCGTACCCATCTCGCGATCTTGGACGCTTGCGACCAGCGCGCGCCGCGGCTCTTCGTCCACTGCAACTACCTGCCGACGACGACGCGGCTGCCGGCGTCGGGGAGTATCGTTTATTGCCCGCGCACCCATGCGGCATTCGAACACCCAACGCACCCGGTCTTCATCTTTCTCTCGAACCGCCAACGCGTCGGGCTGGGTACCGATAGTCTCGCGTCCAATCCCGACCTGAGCCTGCTCGCGGAAGCGCGAACCGTCCGCGGACGCTATTCTGGTGCGACCGGTGCGACCATCCTGCGAATGGCCACGCTCTCCGGTGCGGAAGCCCTCGGCTGGGCCGACGAGTGCGGCAGCCTGGAGCCGGGCAAGTCCGCCGACTTCGCCGTCGTCGAGTTGCCGCCGCACGACGCACACGACCCGCACGACCTGCTCTTCGCATCCGACCGGCCCGTCCGCGCGACCGTCTTCCGCGGCGAACTCGTGGCCGGGAATTGGTAGAGCCGGCACGCGCCGTGTAACGCACAGCGGCAAGCGGGGTAAGGGGCGCAAACTCGGGCGACGCGCTTGCTTTCGCGTCCTCGCTGCCGTATCACCGTAGGTCGGGAGAACGCTCGCCGCAGGCCCCAACCCCTGAGCCGCCATGCCGCAAGGCTACCTCTGTCTGGTCCTCCACGCCCACCTGCCGTACGTCCGCCACCCCGAGTACGACGATTTCCTCGAAGAAGATTGGCTCTACGAGGCCATCACCGAGACGTACGTCCCGCTTTTGGACATGATGGATGGCCTGGAGCGCGACGGCGTGGATTGGCGGCTCACGATGTCCGTCACACCGACACTCGCGGGTATGCTTGCCGACCCGCTCTTGCAGTACCGCTACGTCCGCCACCTCGATAGCCTGATTGCCCTGTGTCACAAGGAACTCGATCGGACGCGCTGGCAGCCGGACGTACTCAAGAACGTTCAGATGTACCTGAGCATGTTCGGACGGGCGCGCGAGGTGTTCGTCGATCAGTACGGCCGCAACCTTCTCAACGGCTTCCGCCGGTTCTACGACACCGGCAAGCTGGAGTTGATCACCTGCTGTGCCACCCACGGCTTCTTGCCGCTGATGCCGAATCGTAACGCGGCGCGAGTTCAGATCGAACAGGGCGCACGCGAATTCGAGCGGCACTTCGGCCGCCGGCCCAAGGGTATCTGGCTGGCCGAATGCGGCTACGCCCCGGGCGTCGACGAACTCCTCAAGGACGCCGGGTTGCAGTACTTCTTCACCGACTACCACGGCGTCACGCATGCCGATCCCCGGCCGCGCTTTGGCGCGTTCGCTCCGATCCTGTGCCCCCGCAGCGGCGTCGCCTGCTTCGGCCGCGATGTCGAATCATCGAAGCAGGTGTGGTCGTCGGTGGAGGGCTACCCCGGCGATCCGAGTTACCGCGAATTCTACCGCGATGTCGGCTTCGACCTCGACTTCGATTACGTCAAGCCTCACCTGCACTCGCTCGGCGTCCGGACCAACCTCGGCATCAAGTACCACAAGATCACCGGCGACGTGGACCTGGCCGACAAGCAGATCTACGACCGAGCCGCCGCGCTCGAAACCGCCGCCAAGCACGCCGGCCACTTCATGTTCAACCGCGAGCGACAGGTCGAGTGGCTCCTGTCGGCGATGGGCGGCCGGCAACCGCTCATCGTCGCGCCGTACGACGCGGAATTGTTCGGCCACTGGTGGTTCGAGGGGCCGGACTGGATCAATTTCCTCCTGCGCAAGATCGCCTACGACCAGGACACGATCAAGACGATCACGGTGCCGGAGTACCTGGCGCAGTACCCGAAGAACCAGGTCGCGCAGCCGGCCTTTTCGAGTTGGGGCGCGAACGGCTACGCGGAGGTGTGGCTGGAAGGCTCCAACGACTGGATATACCCGCACCTGCACGAGTTGGCCGACCGTATGGTGCAACTCGCCCGCGACTACCCGGACGCGCAAAGCCTGGAGCGCCGGGCTTTGACCCAGGCGGCGCGCGAGGTGCTGTTGGCCCAGTCGAGCGACTGGGCGTTCATCATGAAGACCGGCACGATGGTCGAGTACGCCTACAAGCGAACGCACGACCACGTTCACGACTTCCACGCCCTCGAAGGACAAATCCGATCCGGCGGCATCGACGAGGGTTTCCTCGGCGATTTGGAGGCACGAAACAACTGCTTCCCCGAACTCGACTACAGGTTGTATGCTTAAATGAAGCGGATTCACCACAGAGTCACAGAGGACACAGTGAAGGCAGAAGAATGAAATGCCATCTTCTACCTTCTCTGTGTCCGCTGTGACTCTGTGGTGAATGACTTCCTG
>CAZNSL010000473.1:0-5235 GCA_964574975.1 uncultured Alcaligenaceae bacterium
ATGCACGTCCTCGTAGAGGTCTGGCCCGTTCACCGCGTTCCTCACGACGCCAGGCTCGGGGTTCTCCGGCGCGGATGCGATGTCGTCCGCGAGGACGAGCACGATGCGGTCATCGGACAGCCCCGCCCGGCGGAGGATTCGGTACTGCGCCAGGGCATCGGCCTGGTGGCGGTAGTTCCCCCACCCCGATGACCCGGCCACGATCAGCGCCCACATCCCCGTCCTCGGCTCAGGCGGCGCTGCCCGGTCGCCGGCGGCCAACGGCGACTTGAGCTGTTCGGAGCCCTGCTGAAGGTCGAGGGTCTCCTGCACCTTGTCGTTGCCGGCTCGGTTCACGCCCTGAGCGAGCGGCGCATCGAAGCGGAAGCTTCCACCGTCGACGTGCCAGACCGCGTAGCGCGAGGAGACGAGATCGATGTGCGTTCGCTTCCCGTAGTCGAGCGCACCGGTGGCGCCGCCGATGTGCGGCAGACCGCCGTCGCTGATCACCGCGAGCGTGCCCGCGACACTCGCGTGGTCCCAACCGGTCGGCGCACCCTCCGCCGAGGTCAGCCCGATGATCGCATCGACGAGCCCATCGCCTCCCTCTCCGTGGGAGCGCTCGAGCCCGTACGCGAGGAGCAGCAGCGCGTCGTACGTGTTCGCCGCATAGGGCACCGGGCTCCGCCCGAACTCCGCGGCATACGCGTCGGCGAACCCGCCGGCCGGGTCCGGCGCCAGACCCACGCCGGTGAGCCCCGCCGCCTGCGGCCCCAGTTCGTCGATGAGGGCCGGGAACAACGCACCGTCGCTGAAGAGCAGGTCGATGTCCGATCGATCCTGCATCTGTTTCGCGACGCAGACGGCGGTGGCCCGCTGCCCCGGCGCGGCGATCACGACCTGCGGATGGGAAGCGCGCACGCGTGCGACAGGCTCGGCGCAGTCGCCCTCGGGCTCCATCCGCGCGTTCTCGGTGACGTGCATCCCGAGCTCCGTGGCCAGGAAGCCGAACCAGTCGAAGAACGTGCTGCCATAGGGGTCGATCGTCGTCAGCAGGGCGACGTCGGTGACGTGACGATCGGCGAGGTGCCGGAGCATGGCTCGCAGCTGACCGATGTCCGACGAGGTCGTCCGCCAGATGTAACGGCTTCCCGAGAAGGCGCGGGTGACGTCTCCAGACGTCGACGACGGGGAGACGAGGGGCTTCTGCGCCTTGAGGAAGATCGGCGCGACGTCGAACAGCGCGGTCGAGGTGTCCGGACCGATCACCGCGACGACCGAGTCGTCCTGCGCCAGACGTTCAGCGCCGGCGACCGCGTCGTCTGCCGCGATGTCGACGTACCGCAGCTCGATCGGGCGCCCGTCGACACCACCGGCGTCGTTGACGGCATCGAGCGCCCACTCGAGCGGTTGCCTCCACCCCACGTCCGCGGGGCCTGACAGCGGCAGCATCACGCCGACCACGAGCGGCACATCGCTTCGCGACCACGTCGTCCGCACGAACAGCGCGCCGGCACAGAGCGCGACGACGACACCGACGGCCGCGAGACGGAACGTCCGTCGCCTTCCCGTCGATGAGGTGCGTGGCACCGCGGCTCCTTGGCCGGCGTGATCCGCCGTCGATTCGATCACCGCCAGCCGGCAACGCTAGCCAATGACGAGGACCGCGGAAGGCGCGGGCGGGCCTTGGCTCCAGCTCACCCACGACCTACCTCGGAGACCATCAGCGGGGAGATCGACCCGAGCGCCTCGACCCGGCGGGGTTCCACGCGTGTTTCGGGAGCGCCGAGTGCTCGTCGAGGAACTCGTCGAAGCCGTCACGATCTTCCCCGACCACCTCGACCTGAAGGTGGCCGGCGCTCCGAGGCTCAACGTTCACCTGGGCGAAGTGGGCCTCGAGGAGTCTGCGAACAGTGGTGTCGGAGGGGGACCCGCTCCGCAACCCCACGGGCTATTCGTCCCTCGGCATACCCGGTGGCCGCGTGACGCCAGGGAAGCGCCTCCGAGGTGCAGGAACGACTCCCCTACTTACATACCCAATCCGAAGTAGAAGGGGGTCGCCGAGAAATCTCGGATTCCTCCCGACGGGTTGCATCGATCCGCCGTCCAGCGTGGCCAAGGGTCAACCGAGGGAGCACAGCGTGGCCTCGATCTCGCCGGTGAGCAGGTACAGATCGAGGTTGTCGCCGTCGGCGGGCTCGAACGGGTGGAACCCAAATCTTTCCCACCACGAACGAGCCGCGTCGTCGAGAGCGGAGGCTACGACCGCACGACAGGCCGCCCGCTCGTTGAGGTCGACGGCGGTAGCGAGGACGTGCGCCACGAGCGCGGTGCCGACTCCGAGTCCCGCGTGGGACCGGTCCACAGCGAGTCGGCCGATCAACAGGGCGCGCACCGGATCAGGCGCGTGCTTCGCTACTGACGACAGAGCCCCGCCGCGGTCGATGCTCGTCATCGCCAGGCTCACGTACGCGACCACCACCCCGTCGCCGCCGGCGATCACCCAGGTCGCGGCGGTGTTCCTTCGGCGGTTCTGTGTCGAGTACCGCCGCAGCCACTCGTCGAGATCCGGGGAGCCGGAGTCGAAGCTCGAGCGGTCGTGACGTTTGGCGTCGAGAGGCTCAGTGCGATGGAGCTCAGTCAAGCCAGCGGAACTTCCGAGGACGTTCGAGCGCCGACGCAAGCCGCCGGTTCACCGTTGCCGGCTTCTCGAGCGCTTCGGTGAACGCGGCCGCAGCACTGAGGCTGAGCTCGATGAGCTGACGCTCAGCGAGCACATCAGCGGCCTGGGCCGCCGCGGACTGGAGCACGAACGCCGACACCGAAACGTGGGACGCCTCCGCGGCGCGCTCGAGCAGCCGCTTCTCGGCCGGATCTACCCGAATCTGGAGTCGCTCGTCCTTGACCGTCATGGCATCACATTGGCAGTACGGACGACGGCGTCGAGTCCCACATTTGAAATCCGAGGGGCCGGGCCTCCACCTTCTGCTGGCGAGGGTCAGGCCGGGGCGGACGGGCCGTCGGAGACGTGCTCGGTCCACTGCGTGCCGTCCCAGTAGCGCAGCACAGCCTGGCCCTGCGGGTCGGGGTGCCATCCGGCCGGCGTCGCGCTGACGGCGGGCGCCGGTGCGGCCGACGCGATGGCGTTCTGCGCCGGCGCGCCGAGCGGGGCCACCGCCCGGGCGCTGACGGCGGAGCTCCCGGTCTGGAGATCGGCTTGGGTGAGGCCGCGGGCGCTGAGCGGAACGAACCTACCGGCGCGGAACCAGAGCCAGGGGCACTTCCACTCGACCCTGGTGACCTGGCCGGCGACGACGTCGACCTCGTGGACGCCGTCACCCATCTTGAAGCCGAAGAAGTACGGGCAAAACACCCGCACCGAGTGCCGACCGGCCGGCAGGGGGTACACCTTCGACCCCCATCCGTGGGCGAGCTGGCCGCCGCCGTCGATCACGGCCTTGGCGGGGTGGACGAAGAGGAGCATGCCCAAGAGGTCAGAATACGAGAAGAACGTGGCCACGAGCTCAATGCCCCCCAACTGCGGGTCACCCGTCGATGGGTCCGGCACCACTTCCGGGGCCACTTCCGCGGGCGCCTGGGGGTCGGGAAGGCTGGAATCGCTCACGCGTCACGCTCCCAAGAGGGTCGCCGCTCGGATCGGGCGTCGCAGATGTTTCGGGCCAGGACAATGTAGGCCCTCGGGGGTTCCCCCCGCCGCAGCGCCGGCGCGAGCGATCCGGTTCAGGCCGGCAGGGAACACGGCCTTCACCTCGGCGACGTGCGCGTCCACGTCGGCCACCGCAGCAGCTTCGAGGTTGAGGGGCACAGAGGCTCGGTGTTCGAGGGGCGCAGATTGAACCACCACTCGCCGAGATCGACGGTGGGACCGTCGAGGCGGTCCTGCCCGGCGTCGGGGGCGACGTCGGCGTGGGCCGTGGTGTCCGACATCGGGACCACCACAAGCGAATCCGCCTGTCCGCGGGGGCCAGCGCCCCTAGCCTGGCGACGTGTTGATCGCCGCCGGACCAGCGCGAACGCTTGGAAGCGATTCTCCTCGCCTGGTCTTCGGCGAGGAGGCGAAGCCGGATGGCTCGTGGGCCGGGCGCCGCCTGCTGCAACTCGATGGGTCTCCCGCGTTCGAGCTGAGCTTCTGGTGCGGCACGTGCCAGTTCCTGTTCCGAAGGCTCGAGGGAGCGAAGGAGACCGTGTCTCCCACCGATGCCGAAGGCGTGCTGCGCGATGGGATCGACGCGATCGACGACGAGGTAGCGAGCAGATTCGGCGCCCTCGTCGCTACGGGGACCTACCTCCCGATCCTGCTCGAGGTGAACCCCGCGCTGGTGCTGCCGGCGGCACCCGACGACTACTTCTCCGTCGAGCAAGTCGCCACATGGGGAGTCGAGCCCTTCTGGGGTCTGCCTGAGTACCCGCGAACGCCGTACTACCGGACCTTCCAGACCGAGGTTGCCGCCGACGCGCACTTGTTCGAGTTCGTCGTGCCGATGGTGCCACCGACCTGGAACGACACCAAGCGTGTCGAGTTCTACAAGACCGCGTTGGGCAACGGCTCCCGCCCAACGGCCGTCGCAGTGGCGACGCTGGATGTCTGCGAGCCGGCCACGGACATCGGCGACGACGTGTATGAGCACTGGGGTCTCACCCACTTCCTCCTCGATGGACACCACAAGGTCCAGGCCGCGTCGGAGACCGGCGCCCCGATCACCTTGCTCTCGCTCCTCGCTCTCGACGCATCCCTTGCGGACAGCGAACAGGTAGACGCCGCGCTCCGGGCACGAGGTCGTCCGCCGAGTCGGCGTCACGGGACCTGATCGACTCGGCCGGCCCACCGCCGACGGACCCGGCAAGATGGGCAGGTGGCGGCCATCGATCGAGACCCAGACAACGCGCTGATCGACGAGCACGTGCAGCGGGTGGCGCATCTTCTTCTCCCGATGGTCGCCCGCTACGAGTCCGGCAAGTTGTCCGCAACTCCGGAAGGCAAGGCCTTGCTCGCTGCGCCAGCCGAACTGAGGGCATCCCTGGCCATCGCCGCCCTGGCGGGACCAAGGTCTGGTTGGACCGCAGCCCACGTTGTCGAAGTGCCGCGATCCGAACAGTGGCCGGCCGAACTGGTCCGGGCCTTGGTCCGCCGAAAGATCGCGTGGGACCCCGAGTCAGCCGCTCTGGCACTCCGCCTCGTCGCAGCCACCGACTTCGACGACGATCAGTACTGGGCAACGTTCGGCTCGGCCCAAC
>CAZNSL010000474.1:0-5223 GCA_964574975.1 uncultured Alcaligenaceae bacterium
ACTCCAGAAGCATCGGGCCAAGGCCTCCTTCTTCCTCACCGGCGACTTCCTGGCCAACCCGCAGTTTCAACCGCTGGTCCGCCGCATCGTGGGCGACGGCCACTACCTCGGCCCTCACTCGGACAAGCACCTCCTCTACTGCGACTGGACCACCGACAAGAAGACGCTCGTCTCGAAGGAGACGTTTGTCGCCGACGTGCGGGCCAACCTCGACAAGATCACCCGCTTGGGCGTCGCCCGGCCGCGGTACTTCCTGCCGCCCTACGAGCATTACAACGCCGATGTCGCCCAGTGGACGGCCGAGCTGGGCCTGACGCTCGTCAACTTCACGCCGGGCACCCGATCCAACGCCGACTACACCCCAGAAGGGGCGAAGAACTTCGTCCCGTCGCAGGTCATCTACGACAGTATCCTGGCCCGCGAGCGGCGGGATACCGATGGCCTCGGCGGCTTCTTACTCCTGCTGCACGTTGGCACGGGGCCGAAGCGGATCGACAAGTTCCACACCCGGTTCGGGGCGTTGCTCGACGACCTCACGGGGAAGGGTTACCAGTTCGTGCGCGTGGACGCGCTGCTGGAGCCGGACGCGGCGGCGGTCCACGTCCGCGCCAACCAGGTCGGCTACGCCGCGGCGGGCGCGAAGGTCGGCGTCGCGCTGTCGCGGGCGGCGCTACCCGACGCCTTCACCGTGGTCGACGCCGCAACCGGCGCGACGGCCTTCGAGGGCAAGGTCCGGCACTTGTCCGGCGAGGGCTGGGGCGAATTCCCCCACCACGCCGAACTCGTTTTCACGACGTTCGCTCGGCCCGGCCGCTACCGGCTACAGGTCGGCGCGGCGAGATCGCTGCCGTTCCTGGTCGGCCCCGACGCGCTGGCCGAACTACCCGACCAGTTGCTGGAGTTCCTGCGGCAACAGCGGTGCGGCTACAACCCCTGGCTCGACGCGACGTGCCACCAGCTCGACGGCCGCACCGCCTACGGCCCGTTGCCGGCGGGGTCGCCCGTGGATGCCACCGGCGGCTGGCACGACGCCGGCGACCTGCTGAAATACCAGCTCACCTCGGGCAACGCCACCGCCCAATTGCTGCTGGCACACGTGCTAGGCGAGTCGGCCGGCCGGCGGTTCGCCGACCGGGTCGACGCGCTCGGCAAGCCGACCCCCAACGGCCGGCCCGACCTGCTCGACGAGGCTCGCTGGGGCCTGGACTGGCTGCTCAAGCTCCACCCGACCGCCGACCAGCTCTACCACCAGGTGGCCGACGACCGCGACCACTACGGTCTGCGTCTGCCGCACAACGAGGCCGCCGACTACGGTTGGGGCAAGGGTGGGGCACGGGTCGTGTACTTCGCCGACGGCCGGCCGCAGGGGTTACAGAAGTACCAGAGCGAATCGACCGGCCTGGCCAACCTCGCCGGCCGCTACGCCGCCGCGATGGGGCTGGCTTACCAGGTCTGGAAGGACAACCCCAAAGAGCGAGCGTTCGCCGAGCGGTGCCTCAAGGCCGGCCGCGAGGTCTACGACCTCGGCCGGGCCAAGGAGGGCGTACAGCAGGGCAACTCGTACAAGGCCCCGTACCGCTACGAGGAAACCACCTGGGCCGACGACATGGAGTGGGGGGCCGCCGAGCTGTTCCGCGCCACCAACGAGGCCCGTTACCTGACCGACGCGCGGCGGTACGCGGTACTCGCCGCCGCCGACACCTGGATGGGCAAGGAGGAGGCGAAGCACTACCAGTACTACCCGTTCATGAACCTCGGCCACTTCCGGCTGCACGGGCTGGTCGACGGCGAGTTCCAGGCGACCCTGGCCGGCTACTATCGGGAGGGGATCGAGAAGTGCGTCGCCGTCGGCCGGGGCAACCCGTACCGCATCGGCGTGCCATTCATCTGGTGTTCGAACAACCTCGTGGTCGCCCTGGCAACGCAGTGCGACCTGTACGAGCGGATGACCGGGGACCGGCGCTACCGGGCGTTCGCGGCCGGCCACCGCGACTGGCTGCTCGGCCGCAACCCGTGGGGCACCACGATGCTCACCCAAATCGGTAGCCGCTTTCCGACCGAGGTCCACCTGCAAACGACCAAACTGACCGGTCGGCCAGTGCGGGGCGGACTGGTGGACGGCCCGGTGTACGAACGCATCTTCAAATCGCTGCGAGGGGTGAGCATCACACTGCCGGACCCGCTCGCCGCGTTCCAGGACCGGCGGGCCGTCTACCACAACGACTTCCACGACTACGCGACCAACGAGCCGACGATGGACGGCACGGCGTCGGCCGTCCTTCTGTGGGCTGCGGCCGGTGCCGGCAAGTGACGAAAGGAAGACCCGCCACGGGCGATCCCACGACCCGGCCGTAGATACGCCGTCACTTACGGCGGACGTAGGCGAAGTACGCCCCCGCCAACTCCGTGCCCTTCGCGTCGATCAACCAGCTCTGCATCGTCGTCCGCCCAACTTCCAGCGTCACCGCGAACGTCGCGCCCTTGTCGGCCGGCGTCACCGATTTCGTCGCGTCGATCGGCCCCAGCTTGAGCCGAACTTTCGCCACCGAAAGCGCCTTGCCCGCCGGCAGCCGACCGTCGCGGGCCTCGAACGCGGGCACGCCAGCGGCCAACGCCGCGTTGGCCTCTTGCGGCCAGCGCCGCAGTTCGACCTCGTACTCGCCGGCCGCCTCGACCAACAGGTGCCAGACGCCATTGGCGCGGGGGCCACCGCGCCACAGATAGGCAGCGTCGCAATCGACCCCCCCCCAGGCGGCGCAGGTTAACACCGCCGGGTTGGCGTCTGGTCGGCCGACGCTCACCGGCTCGATGTCGCGCGTCAGCGGTTCGGCGGCCGCCCACCACGCCTCGTAGTGATCGCGCAACTGCTTCACAACGTCCGGGTGCCGCGCCGCGATGTCGAGCTTCTGGCCAGGGTCGTCCGCCACGTCGTATAGTTCGGTCCCCTCGACGAGCCGCCACTTGTCGCGCATCACGCACGAGCGGTACTTGGCCAGCGGCCGACCGTTCGCGCCCGGTAACTCGCCGTACTGCACGACCAAGGTCCGCTGCGGTAGGCGTTCGACTTGGCCACGGACGAGCGCGGCCAGCGAGGTGCCGTCGAACCGCGCCCCGGCCGGGGTCGGCACGCCGCAAAGGTCGAGCAGTGTCGGCATCGCGTCCTGCACCTGCGTCAGTTCGCCGATGTCGCCCGGCGGGCGGAGTCGGCCGTTCGGCCAGCGCACAAAACAGGCGGCGCGGTGGCCGCCTTCGTAGTGCGTCGCCTTGGTGCCGCGCAGGCCAGCGTTGTAGACGGGCGCACTCGCGGACGCACCATTGTCGTTCATGAAGACGACGATGGTGTCGGCGGCGAGTTTGCGGTCGCGCAGGAAGGCGTCGAGTCGGCCGAAGTTCTCATCGAGGTTCGCCATCATGGCGAAGAAGCCCTCGACCGGCTTGCCGCGGAACGGTTCCCGGTACTTCGCCGGCACCCAGTGCGGCGTGTGCGGGGCGTTCGGCGCGAGATACACCAGGAACGGCTTGCCCTCGTACTGGCACCTGGCCATCCAACGCATCGCCTCGTCGAAGAACACATCGGTGCAGTAGCCGGGGTACTTCGCGAGCGTGCCGTTGTGGAGGAATCGGCCGTCGAACAGGTCGTTCTCCCAGGCGTCGGGGATGGAGGTGATGCCCCAGCCGAGGTGGTGAACGGCCTCGTGGAAGCCGCGCAGGTGCGGTAGGTGCGGGGCGGTGTCGCCGAGGTGCCACTTGCCGAACAGGCCGCAGCGGTAGCCCCCAGCCGCGAAGGCGTCGGCCAGTGTCGGGATGTTGCGGCGGATCGCACAGCGGCCGGAGCTGACCGACGCCGCACCGTTCCGGAGCGCGTCCATGCCGGTCAGCAGTTGGCCGCGGGTGGGAGTACACATCGGGGCGACGTGGAAGTCCGTGAGCCGGACGCTCTGAGCGTGCAAGCGGTCGAAGTGCGGCGTCTTGAGGAACGGATGGCCGTGGCAGCCGAGGTCGCCGTAGCCGTTGTCGTCGGTGAGCAGGATCACGACGTTCGGCGCGGCGGCCAGCGGCGCGGCCGCGAGAACGGCGGCGACGAGTGCGAGGGCGCGGGTCACGGCGGTGTCCTCGGCAGGGTCGGGCACGGATGATGATACGCTGCCGGCCGGGGATTGCGGGCCGCGGGCGAGGTGCTTACACTGCCGTCGGGGGACGCCGGCCCATGCCCGCCGACTTGCTCGACACCGCGCAACTCCACGCCTGGCTCGAATGCCTGCGCGCCGGCGACCCCGCCGGCGCAGACGGGCTATTGCGGGCCACCGCCGGCCGGCTCGAGCGCCTCGCGCGGCACATGCTCCACGGCTTCCCAGCAGTGCGCCGCTGGGCCGACACCGGCGACGTCCTGCAAAACGCGCTGCTGCGATTGCTCCGCGCCCTGGAGGCCACTCGCCCCGCGACAACGCGCGACTTCTTCAACCTCGCAGCCGTGCAGATCCGCCGTGAGTTGCTCGACCTCGCCCGGTACTTCGGTGGCCCGCACGGCTTTGCGGCCCACCACACCGACGGGCCGCCCGGCGTCCTCGACGCCGCCCCGGCCGTGGCCGACGACTCCGCCGACCTCGAGCGCTGGCAGGCGTTCCACGACGCGGTCGCCCGCCTGCCGGAGCGCGAGCGCGAAGTCTTTGGGCTGGCGTTCTACCACGGCTGGACGCACGGCCGCATCGCCGAGTTGCTCGGCGTCACGGATCGCCAGGTGCGTCGCCGCTGGCAATCCGCCTGCCTGGCCCTCGCCGCGGCCCTCGGCGGCCGCCTGCCGAACGCCGAAAACGCGCCCTCCGATGTCCGGTTTGAACGACCGAATCCGCTTATCCTGTCGGAGCGTCCCGGAGGCCCGCGATGGCCGACGAAGCCCGATTGAGCGAGTTGCTGCTGGACTGGCAGAACAAGTTCGCTGGCGGCAGCGACGTGTCGGCCGCAGAGTTGTGCCACGCCTGCCCGGAGCTGGCCGACGAACTTGGCCGGCGAATCGCCGTCGTGCGCCACGTCGGCGCGCTGGCGGCGGCGACGGCGGGCCACCCCGACACCATCAGTTTCGCGCCCCTCGCCGGGGACTCGCCGCTCGACAGTGAGCGTTCGAGCGACACGGGGCCGGTTGCGGCCCCGGCGGTGGACGGCGCGCCCGCCTGGCTGCGCGCGCTCGGCCCGCCGGAAGGACCGGGCGAACTGGCCCGAATCGGC